>NZ_JBSFGJ010000069.1:0-31667 GCF_053596515.1 Nonomuraea sp. NPDC001684 | reverse complement strand
GGATGTCTTGGAGTGACAGACCTCTTCTACAGCGGCTCCGCTGTTTTGTTCACCGGTCTTGACGAACCGCCCTCACCCTTAACTGAACGGCGTTGCGTCTAGGGGGTCAGACGCGCTGCCAGAGAGCCGGCACGTTCGGCGGCTCCCAGCCGGGCTGGGCGGTGTGCCCCTGGAGGCAGCGGTAGGTCGAGCCGCCGTACGTCACCGTCGCGCCGGCCGCGTACGTCGTGCCCGCGGCCCACGTGCCGCCGACGGTGGTCGTGACCGTCGGCGTGCTGGTCGGGCCGGGGCCGCCGCCCTGGGTGGCGAGGGTCAGGCCGTAGGCGGACAGGATCTCGTTGACCGGCTGGAAGTACGTCGTGCCGCCGGAGCTGCAGTTGCCCGAGCCGCCCGACGTCACGCCCTGGGCCTGGTCGCCGGAGATGAACGAGCCGCCGGAGTCGCCGGGCTCGGCGCAGACGTTGGTCCGCGTCACGCCGGAGACGGTCCCCTCCTGGTAGGTGACGCTGGCGTTGAGCTGCTGGACCGAGCCGCAGTGGTAGCCGGTGGTCGATCCGGCGCGGCAGACGGCCGAGCCCACCTGGGCCACGGTCGAGCCGCGTACGGGCAGGATGCCGGCGCTGTAGCCGTACACCACGCCGGTCGGGGTCCACTGGCCGTTGACCTCGACCCAGGAGTAGTCGTTGCCCGGGAAGGACGAGCCGCGGAACGTGCCCATGGCGACCCGGTTGGAACCGGACGTGCTGGACCCGGCGGTGCCGCAGTGGCCGGCGCTGACGAAGCCGCCCTGCGAGCCGGCCTTGGTCACCGAGAAGCCGACGGAGCAGCGGGTGCCGGAGCCGATGTAGTAGGCGTCGCCGCCGCGGACGTCGTAGAACGGCGTCGGCTTCTCGGCCGAGCGCACGACCTGGACGGCGGAGGCGTCCGCGCCGCTGGCCCGCACCCAGGCGGCGGCCTTGGCGGGGTTGGAGCTGAGGACGACGACGGTGTTGTTGACGACGTCCACGTACCAGACGGGGGCGGTCTTCGGGGCCTTGGCCGACGCGGCGTCCAGCCTGGCCTTGACCCCGTCGAGGCTGCTCAGCGAGCGGGCCACCACGCGGGCCTGCACACCGGCCTTGGCGATGGCGGCCACCTGCGCCGGGTCGGTGGTGGCGGTGACCGGGGTGGAGGTGGGGCCGGTCACCCAGGAGCCGGCGTAGGAGGCGCCTAACTGGGCGCGCAGGGTGGGTTCGAGGCCGGCCGCGGCGGCCTCGTTGACCAGGCGGGCCTCGGCCTGCTGGCCGGTGATGCCGAGGTCCCGGCTCATGGCGTCGACCAGGCCCTGCGGGGGGTCGGCGACGGCTTCGGCGTTGGCACGGGCGATGGAGTAGGGGGTCTCGTCCTGGGCGGTGGCGCCCTTCGCCGCGAAGGCCAGGGCCGGGACGCTGATCATGGTGACGGCGATCGCGATGCCCGCCGTCACGGTCTTCCTGGGGAGCATGTGCACGTCTCCTCGCGTACAGGGGGGTGTCTGCACGGTACGAGCCCGAATACGAGGAGTGGTCGTGTCAAAACACCCCTATCACCGTGTTATGGGGCAAACCGTTTGGAGCTCTATGTGGGGGTATGCGGGATTTGTGCCGTCCGAATCCCATCTGGAGGCGTCATGAAGGCCGTCACCTGGCACGGCAAGCGGGACGTACGGGTCGAGGAGGTCCCCGACCCGGCCATCAAGGAGCCCAACGACGCGGTGATCAGGGTGACCAGCTCCGGCATCTGCGGCTCCGACCTGCACCTGTACGAGGTGCTCGGGCCCTTCATGGCCGAGGGCGACATCCTCGGCCACGAGCCCATGGGCGTCGTCGAGGCCGTCGGAGCCGCCGTCACCGACATCAAACCCGGCGACCGCGTCGTCATCCCGTTCAACATCTCCTGCGGCCACTGCCACATGTGCGGCCTGGAGCTGTACGCGCAGTGCGAGACCACCCAGGTCAAGGAGCAGGGCATGGGCGCCGCGCTGTTCGGCTACACCAGGCTGTACGGCCAGGTGCCCGGCGGCCAGGCCGAGTACCTGCGCGTGCCCGAGGCCCAGTTCGGCCCGATCAAGGTGCCCGAGGGCCCGCCGGACGAGCGGTTCCTGTTCCTGTCCGACGTGCTGCCGACCGCCTGGCAGGCCGTGGACTACGCGGAGATCCCGGACGGCGGCAGCGTCACCGTCTTCGGCCTCGGCCCCATCGGCCAGATGTGCGCCCGCATCGCCCGCCACCTCGGCCACCGCGTGATCGGCGTGGACGGCGTCACCGAACGCCTGGAGATGGCCCGCCGCCACGGCATCGAGGTCGTGGACGGCAGCGAGACCTCCGACGTGCCCGGGGCGATCCGCGAGCTCACCTCCGGGCGCGGCACCGACTCGGTGATCGACGCCGTCGGCATGGAGGCCCACGGCTCACCGGCCGCCAAGATCGCCCAGACGCTCACCGGGCTGCTGCCCGACGTGGTGGCCGCGCCGCTGATGTCCCACGCGGGCGTCGACCGGCTGGCCGCGCTCAACCAGGCCATCGAGACCGTCCGCCGGGGCGGCGTCATCTCCGTCATCGGCGTCTACGGCGGCATGACCGACCCGATGCCGATGCTGCGCATGTTCGACAAGGGCGTCACGCTGCGGATGGGCCAGGCCCACGTGCGGCGGTGGATCAACCGGCTCATGCCGCTGGTCACCGACGACTCCGACCCGCTCGGCGTCATGGACCTGACCACCCACCGCATGCGGCTGGAGGAGGCGCCGCAGGCGTACGAGATGTTCCAGAAGAAGGCGAACGGCGCGATAAAGATCCTGCTACAGCCCTGACCAGGGGTTTCACCCTCCGGAGCGCGGGCAGCGGTGCGGGCATGAGAGTCGTGGTGGTCGGGGCTACCGGCAATGTCGGCACGAGCGTCGTACGCGCGCTCGCCGCGGATGACAACGTGACGTCGATCGTGGGCGTGGCCCGCCGGCTGCCGGGATGGCGCATCGACCGGACCGAGTGGCGGCAGGCCGACGTCGCCACCGGCGACCTGTCCCGCATCTTCGAGGGCGCCGACGCCGTCGTGCACCTCGCGTGGCTGTTCCAGCCCACCAGGGACCCGGCCGTGACCTGGCGGGCGAACGTGCTGGGCAGCATGCGGGTGTTCCGCGCGGTGGCCGAGGCCGGGGTGCCCGCGCTGGTCCACGCCTCCTCGGTCGGCGCGTACTCGCCGGGCCCCAAGGACCGGCCGGTGGACGAGAGCTGGCCCACGCACGGCTGGCCCGGGGCCGCGTACGGCCGGGAGAAGGCGTACGTCGAGCGGGTGCTCGACGTCTTCGAGCACGACCACCCGGCGATCCGCGTGGTGCGGATGCGGCCGGGGTTCATCTTCCAGCGGGCGGCGGCCACCGAGCAGCGCCGCCTGTTCGCCGGGCCGTTCCTGCCGCGCCGGCTGATCCGGCCCGGCCGCGTCCCGTTCGTGCCCGACGTGCCCGGACTGCGGCTCCAGGTGCTGCACGCCGACGACGCGGCCGAGGCGTACCGGCTGGCGGTGACCAGGACGGTGTCGGGGGCCTTCAACCTGGCCGCCGAACCCGTGCTCGACCCCGCCGACCTGGCCAAGCTCCTCGGCACGCGGACGATACCGGTCACGCCCTGGCTGGCCAGGACGCTGATGTCGGCCGGCTGGCACCTGCGGCTGGTGCCCGCCTCGCCCGGCCTGCTCGAACTGGCCCTGCGCATCCCCGTCATGAAGACCGACAAGGCCAGGGACGTCCTGGGCTGGCGGCCGCGGCACTCCTCCTGGGACGCCATGCGCGAGCTGCTGGACGGCCTGCACGACGGCGCCGGCATGGAGACCCCGCCGCTCGCCCCCGACGGCGGCCCGCTGGGCCGGGTCAAGGAGCTGGCCACGGGGGTCGGCGCCCACCCCTGATCCGGAGGTGTAAGCCCGCCCGGCCGGGGAAGGGGACGGTTCTCTACGCAAGGTCCAGAGGCGTGGCCTGCGTGTCGTGACGACACGAAGGAGCGCCATGGCCCTTCTCCTGACCCAGGTCTTCACCCTCCACGACGTCACCAAGCTGCGCCGCGCGGTCGCCGAGCAGGCGGAGAGCAGCGGGCTGCGCGACGGGCGGCTCGACGACTTCGTGCTCGCCGTGCACGAGAGCGTGGTCAACGCCGTGGAGCACGCGGGCGGGTGCGGGCATCTGACGTTGTGGACGGTCGACGGCGTCATCCGCTCGGAGACGACGGACCAGGGGACGGGCATCCCGCAGGCGTACCTCGACGGGGACGTCCGGCCGTCCAGCCTCTCCTACACCGGTCGCGGCATCTACCTGATCCGGCGGTTGTGCGACGTCGTGGACGTCCGCACCGGCCCGGACGGCACCACGGTCCGGCTCACCATGCGCCTGCCGCACGCGTCCGCCTCCCCGAGCTCCATGAAGCGCATCCGGGTCACCGGCGGCGGCGGGCCGTCCGGGCGCTTCCAGGTCTGAGCGCGGGCGCGCCCGACCGCCCTGCCACGGCCCCGGGTAGGCTCGGCAGGAGACGGAAGGGGCCACTACGTGAGCGGCGGAAACAATCCCCCCGAGATCATCTCCCCGGTCCGCCGCATCGGGCGGCGGGAGTTCGATTTCGAACGCCAGATCGCCATCATGGCCATCGTCAACAGGACCCCCAACTCCTTCCACGACCAGGGGCGCACGTACGAGCTCGACCGCGCGGTCGCGGCCTGCGCGCGGGCCGTCGAGGAGGGCGCCGACTGGGTGGACATCGGCGGGTTCGCCTTCAGCGCCGCCCAGGCCGCGATCGGCGTCGAGGAGGAGATCGAGCGGGTGGTCCCGGTGATCGCCGAGGTCAGGGCCGCGACCGACGCCGTCATCTCGGTCGACACCCACCGCCCCGAGGTCGCCAGGGCGGCCGTCGAGGCCGGCGCCGACGTCATCAACGACACCAACGGCCTGCGCGAGCCCGGCCTGGCCGAGGTCGCGGCCGAGACCGGCGCCAGCGTGGTCGTCACCCACAGCCTCGGCGGCCCCGGCCGGCGGGTCTTCCGCCCGAGCTACGACGACGTCGTCGCCGAGGTCGCCGGCTTCCTGCGCGAGCGGGTCGCCTTCGCGCTCAAGGCGGGCATCGCCCCCGACCGGATCATCATCGACCCGGGCCACGACCTGAACAAGAACACCTTCCACTCCCTGGAGCTGACCCGGCGGCTGGAGGAGATCACCGCCATCGGCCATCCCACCCTCGTCGCGCTGTCGAACAAGGACTTCATCGGCGAGACCATCGACCGCCCGCAGGGCGAGCGCAAGGAGGGGACGATCGCCGCGAACGTCGTCTCCATCCTCAAGGGCGCCCGGATCCTGCGGGTGCACGACGTCGCCGCGACGGTGGCGTCCGTGCGCATGACCGAGGCCGTGCTCGGCTGGCGCGGGCCGGTCGCGCCGAGCCACAACCTGGCGTGAGAGGAGCCGCGTCCGTGACCGACCGCAAGCCGGTGGGCATGCCGTTCGAGAGCTGGATCGACCGTCAGATCCGCGAGGCGGCCGAGCGTGGGGAGTTCGACGACCTGCCGGGCGCGGGCAAGCCGCTGCCCGGCCTCGACCGGCGGCACGACGAGATGTGGTGGATCAAGCAGAAGCTGGAGAGCGAGGGGCTGTCCATGCCGCTGCCCCCGACGCTGGCGCTGCGCAAGGAGGCCGAGGAGGCGCTGCGGCAGGCCCGCGGGGCCCGGTCCGAGACCGAGGTGCGGCAGATCCTCGAAGAGGTCAACGAGAAGATCCGCGAGGCGATCAGGAAGGGCCTGCCGGGGCCGCCGCTCAACCTGATGCCCTTCGACGTCGATCGCGTCGTGTCGGAGTGGCGCGAGAACCGCTGACCCGCGCCCGGGCGAGTCGCGCCGGTCGAGGGGAAGGGGCCCGGGTTCCTTCACCGGACGAGGGGCCCGGGTCAGGCGGGCCCCTCGTCCGGCGGCCGGGGGCCCCGGAGCCCCCGGCCGGCTCGGTGAGCTAGCTGACCGGCGGGTAGGCGTTCCTGACCAGCTCCTGGAACTGGGCGGAGAACCACTGGCCGGACAGCGGGGCGCCGCCGAGGGCGCCCGACATGTTGTTGCCGTTGAGGTTGTTGCCGGTGTAGGTCGGGTCGCACATCCGGTCGAACTTCTTGCCCTCGTCGTTCGGGATGTCGGTGCTGGCGCCGTCGGACTCGCCCGGCGGCTTGATCCAGACGTAGGCGTCGAAACCGGCCTCGGGGCTGGCCGTCGGCCGGGCGCCGAGGCCCGCGCCGCTCTGGTTGCACCAGTTGCCGGCGTGGATGCGCCGGTCGACGCGTGACTGGTTGACGAAGGTGTTCACGTCCGTCGAGGTGCTCGCGCCGCCCGGACGGGCGGTGCCGCCCCAGCCGTTGCGCGAGGTGTCGACCAGCATGCCGAGCCCGGACTTGAAGCCCTTGTTGACCAGCGCGGTGCGCAGAGCCGTGGCGAAGGTGGACTCGTCCACGTAGTAGTTCCAGTCGATCCACTTGGACTGGCGGACGGTCTGGCCGTTCACCAGGGTGTTGATCGTGAAGTACGGCTCCTTGGTGGCGGAGTAGTTGGCGGTGTTGACGATGAAGCCGTCCACGCTGTCCACGCCGGCCGTGGTGCCCGCGGCCATGTTGTAGAAGAGGTTCACGGCGGGGCCGAAGTTCGAGTCCCAGCCGAGCCAGGCGTGGTGGGCGGCGTCCACGTAGGTGTAGACGTTGGTGATGGCGTGCAGCTTGTTGAGCGCGTACCGGACGCCGTCCACGTAGCCGCCGGGCCCGTTGGCCTCGGCGCACTTCGGGAAGTTGCCGGTGTTGGTGATCAGGTTGGGCAGCGAGTCGGGCTCGATGATCGTGACGATGCGCAGGTTGGCGTACTTGGGGTCGCGCAGGATGTTCGCGATCACGTCGATGTACTCGGCCTTGTAGCGGTTGAAGCCGTTCTCGGCGATCAGCAGCTCGCCGTTGGAGGCCAGCGCCGAGCAGTCGCGGTTGGGCAGGTCGTAGATGACGAACTGCACGGTCAGCGGGGCCGAGCCGTTGAGCGCGTCCTGGGCCACGGCCTCGTCCAGGTGGGCCTGGAGGCCCATGGCCGAGGAGGAGCCGGCGATGGCCGCGATGCGGTCCAGCCACACGGCGGTGGAGGTGTTGGCGACGGCGGCGCCGCCGGGCTCGGCCGCGGCCTTGGCCTTCCACTGCGGGTTCACGTAGCCGGTGGCGCCGGCGTACGGGTTCTCGACGTGGCCGGTGGGCGGCTGGCCGTCGTCGTCGGCCTCGGTGGCGGTGACCGTCTTGCTGGTCAGGCCGGTGGCGGCGACCGTGAAGGGACGGGTGCCGTTGGTCGAGTCGGCGTCCTGGGCGGCGGCCAGGGTCACCGTCTGGGCGGTGTTCCAGTTGGCCGTCGTGAAGGTGAGGCTGCCGCCGCCGGAGACGGTCAGGTCGGCGTCGCCGCTGCCCGCCGTCGAGGTGACGGTCACGTTCGCGGACGGCTGCGCGGCCAGCTTGACCGTGTACGCCGCCGTCCCGCCCTCGGGCACGGTCACCGACGTGGGCGTCACGAGCAGCGCCTGCTCCACGACCGCGTCGTCGTCCACCTCGGTCGCGTTGACGGTGGCCGAGGTGACGCCGGTGCCGCCGACGGAGAAGGCCGCCGTGCCCGCGGTGGTGTCGGCGTCCTGGGCGGCGGCCAGGGTGACCGTCTGGGCGGTGTTCCAGTTGGCGGGCGTGAAGGTGAGCGAGCCGCCCGCGCTGACGGTCAGGTCGCTGTCACCGCTGGTCCGCTGGGTGGTGACGGTGACGTTCGAGGAGGGGGCGGAGGACAGCTTGGCGGTGAAGGAGGCGGTGCCGCCCTCGTTGACCGCGACCGAGCTGGCGGAGGTGACCACCGCGGGGGTGGTGGGGGTGACGCCGCCGCAGGTCACGCCGTTCACGGTGAAGGAGGTGGGCGGGTTGTTGCTGCCCGTCCAGGTGCCGTTGAAGCCCATGGTGGTGGAGGCGCCGGTGGCCAGGCTGCCGTTGTAGGGCATGTTCGTCGCGGTGACGTGCGTGCCCGACTGCGTCCAGTTGGCGCTCCAGCCGGTCGGGGTGTACTGCTGACCGGTGCCGGGGAAGTCGAAGCCCAGCGTCCACGAGGTGATCGGGTCGCCGGTGTTCTTCAACGTGATGTTCGCGGTGAAACCGCCCTGACCGGGGCTGCTCGTCCACGAGTTGGCGGAGTAGGTCACGTCGCAGTTCACCGCGGCGCTGGCGGCCGTGGTCTGGCCGACGACGAGCCCGAGGGCCGCGACGCTCGCGGCGGTCATGGTCACGGCCCATCGGCGTGGGCCGCTGTGGAGTCTCACTAGCGATCATCTCCAGAACGTCAGTTGGCTGGGAGCGCTCCCATAGTGAGACGCCCTCCCGGCCCTGTAAATGAGGGCGGCCGTGCGGCGGGCGTTCCCGGGCCGCATGCTCGCCGAATGCCCCGTAACGTGGATGAAACTTTCATCATCGGCAGCCTGGTGAGAGGAAACGCGGGGGCCGCCGGACGGGCGATCCGTTGACATACGCCGCCGGTCACCCACAATCCCCCTTGGGAGCGCTCCCACACCCCCTACTCCCATGGAGATCCCTTGAAACACAGACCTCCTTCCCGTCTTTCCCGCCTGTCGAGGCGGCTCGCCGGAGCCGCGACGCTCGTGCTCGCGGCGGGCACGACCACGACCCTCGCGGCGCTGCCCGCGCACGCCGCCGTCGCCTGCGACGTGACGTACACCGCCAACCAGTGGACGAGCGGCCCAGGCCAGGGCGGGTTCACCGCCAACCTGACCCTGAAGAACACCGGCGACCCGATCACCTCGTGGACGCTCGGCTTCGACTTCCCGACCGCGGGCCAGAAGTACACGCCCACCGGCTGGAGCGCCAACTGGACGCAGTCGGGCACCCACGTCACCGCCACCAACATGCCGTGGAACGGCAGCCTGGCCACCGGCGCCTCGACGACGCTCGGCTTCAACGGCACCTGGACGGGCAGCAACCCGAGCCCGACCTCGTTCACCGTGAACGGCGTGACCTGCGGCGGCGCCAACACCCCGCCCACGGTCGCGCTGACCTCGCCCACCGCCGGCCAGACGTTCACCGCCCCGGCCACCGTGGCCATCGCCGCGAACGCCGCCGACGCCGACGGCACGGTCTCCAAGGTCGACTTCTACCAGGGCTCCACGCTGCTCGGCACCGACACCTCGGCGCCGTACGGCTACACCTGGCAGAACGTGGCCGCGGGCAGCTACTCGATCACCGCGAAGGCCACCGACAACGGGGGCGCGACCACGACCTCGGCCCCCGTCGGGATCACCGTCTCGCAGAACACCGGGCCCGCCCTCGTGGTGAGCCCGGCCACGATCTCCGTGCCGGAGAAGGGCACCGCGGGCTTCGGCGTGAAGCTCTCGCAGGCGCCCGCCGCGAACGTGACCGTCACCACCGCCCGCACCAGCGGCGACGCCGACCTGACCGTCGGCTCCGGCGGCTCGCTCACCTTCACCCCGGCCAACTGGAACACCGTCCAGAACGTCACCCTGGCGGCGGCGGACGACGCCGACACCACCAGCGGCACCGCCGAGTTCACGGTGAGCGCGACCGGCTACACCCCGGTCAAGGTCACCGCCAGCGAGGCGGACGACGACCTCGGCGGCGACAACGAGTACGTCAAGCGGTTCGTCGAGATGTACAACGAGCTGCACGACCCGGCCAACGGGTACTTCTCGCCCGACGGCGTGCCGTACCACTCGGTGGAGACGTTCATGGTCGAGGCGCCCGACCACGGGCACGAGACCACGTCCGAGGCCTACAGCTACTACCTGTGGCTGGAGGCGACCTACGGGCAGGTGACCGGCGACTGGGCGAAGTTCAACAACGCGTGGGCCTCGATGGAGAAGTACATCATCCCCTCGACCGCCGACCAGCCGACGAACTCCTTCTACAACCCCGCCAAGCCGGCCACGTACGCCGGTGAGTGGAACGACATCAAGCAGTACCCGACGCAGCTCGACTCCGGGGTCTCCGTGGGCTCGGACCCGCTGGCCAACGAGCTGAAGAGCGCGTACAACACCAGTGACGTCTACGGCATGCACTGGCTGCTCGACGTCGACAACACCTACGGCTTCGGCCGCTGCGGCGACGGCACGAGCAAGAACACCTACATCAACACCTACCAGCGCGGCCCGGAGGAGTCGGTCTTCGAGACCATCCCGCAGCCGTCCTGCGACACGTTCAAGTTCGGCGGCCCCAACGGCTACCTCGACCTGTTCACCAAGGACAGCAACTACGCCAAGCAGTGGAAGTACACCAACGCGCCCGACGCCGACGCGCGGGCCGTCCAGGCGGCGTACTGGGCGCAGACGTGGGCCAAGCAGCAGGGCAAGGAGTCGCAGATCTCCGCGTCGGTCGCCAAGGCCGCCAAGATGGGCGACTACCTGCGGTACGCGATGTACGACAAGTACTTCAAGAAGCCCGGCTGCACCAGCACCTCGTGTGCCGCGGGCACCGGCAAGGACGCCTCCAACTACCTGCTGTCCTGGTACTACGCCTGGGGCGGCGCCAGCGACACCAGCGCGGGCTGGGCCTGGCGCATCGGCTCCAGCCACAACCACTCCGGCTACCAGAACCCGCTCGCGGCCTGGGCGCTGGCCAACGTGGCCGAGCTGAAGCCCAAGAGCGGCACCGGCGCGGCCGACTGGAGCACCAGCCTGACCCGCCAGCTGCAGTTCTACACCTGGCTGCAGTCGGCCGAGGGGGCCATCGCGGGCGGCGCGACCAACAGCTGGGAGGGCCACTACGCCACCCCGCCGGCCGGGCTGCCGAAGTTCCACGGCATGACCTACGACTGGCAGCCCGTCTACCACGACCCGCCGTCCAACCAGTGGTTCGGGTTCCAGGCCTGGACCATGGAGCGGGTGGCCGAGCTCTACTACGCCTCGGGCAACGCCGACGCCAAGGCGCTGCTGGACAAGTGGGTCGCCTGGGCGATGGCCAACACCACGATCAACGCGGACGGCACGTACCAGATGCCGTCGACGCTGAAGTGGACCGGCCAGCCCGCCGGCGACTTCAGCGACCCGAACGGCATGCCGCCGCCCAACCCCGGCCTGCACGTGACGGTCGCCGACTACACCAACGACGTCGGCGTGGCCGGCTCGTACGCCAAGGCCCTGATGTACTACGCGGCCAAGGCGAACCACGCCGGGGCCAGGACCATGGCCAAGGCGCTGCTGGACGGCGTGTGGAAGAACCGCGACGCCAAGGGCGTGTCGGTGTCGGAGACCAAGACCGACTACAAGCGGCTGAACGACCCGGTCTACGTGCCCCCGGGCTGGACCGGCAAGATGCCGAACGGCGACACGATCAACTCCAGCTCGACGTTCATGTCGATCAGGTCCTTCTACAAGAACGACCCCGACTGGCCCGAGGTGAACGCCTACCTCCAGGGCACCGGGCCCGCGCCGACGTTCAACTACCACCGCTTCTGGGCGCAGGTGGACGTGGCCGTGGCCCTGGCCGAGTACGGGCGGCTCTTCCCGTGAGAAAGTCGGCGATGATCGCCGCGGCGTCGCTGGTCCTGCCCCTGCTCGCAGGGGTGGGGCCGGTGGCCCACGCGGCCGCGCCCGCCTTCTCCTACGGTGAGGCGCTGCAGAAGTCGCTGTGGTTCTACGAGGCCCAGCAGTCGGGCGACCTGCCCGCCTGGAACCGCGTCTCCTGGCGCGGCGACTCGGGCCTGAACGACGGCAAGGATGCCGGGCTGGACCTGACCGGAGGCTGGTACGACGCGGGCGACCACGTCAAGTTCGGCTTCCCGATGGCCTTCTCGGCCACGATGCTGGCCTGGGGCGGCGTGGAGTACCGCGACGCCTACGCGGGCTCCGGCCAGCTCACCCACCTGCTGAACAACCTGAGGTTCGTCAACGACTACTTCGTCAAGGCCCACCCGTCGGCCAACGTGCTGTACGGGCAGGTCGGCAACGGCGGCACCGACCACGCCTGGTGGGGCCCGGCCGAGGCCATGCAGATGAACCGGCCGGCCTACAAGATCGACGCGTCCTGCGGCGGTTCGGACCTGGCGGGGGAGACGGCGGCGGCGATGGCGGCCTCGTCGATCGTCTTCCGTCCGACCGATCCGGCATATGCCGACAAGCTGGTGACGCACGCCAAGCAGCTGTACTCCTTCGCCGACACGGTCAGGAAGAAGTACAGCGACTGCATCAGCGACGCCCAGGGGTACTACAACTCCTGGAGCGGCTACAACGACGAGCTGGTCTGGGGGGCGATCTGGCTCTACCGGGCCACGAACGACGCCGCCTACCTGGCCAAGGCCGAGGCCGGTTACGACAACCTGGGCAACGAACCGCAGACCACGACGAAGTCGTACAAGTGGACGATCGCCTGGGACGACAAGTCGTACGGCGCGTACGTGCTGCTGCACAAGCTCACCGGCAAGCAGAAATACCTGGACGACGCCGACCGCTGGCTCGACTGGTGGACGGTCGGCGTCAACGGCTCCAAGGTCAGGTACTCGCCGGGCGGCCAGGCCGTGCTGGACCGGTGGGGGTCGCTGCGGTACGCGGCCAACACCTCGTTCGTCGCGCTCGTGCACAGCGACTCGATCAGCGACCCGGCGCGCAAGGCCCGCTACCACGACTTCGCGGTCCGGCAGATCAACTACGCGCTCGGCGACAACCCGCGCAACTCCTCGTACCTGATCGGGTTCGGGGCCAACCCGCCGAAGAACCCGCACCACCGCACGGCGCACGGCTCGTGGACCGACCAGATCACCAACCCGGTCAACAGCCGCCACACGCTGTACGGCGCGCTGGTCGGCGGCCCGCCCGACCCCGACGACGTCTACGCCGACAAACGCGACGACTACGTCATGAACGAGGTCGCCACCGACTACAACGCCGGCTTCACCAGCGCCCTGGCCCGGCTCTACAAGGAGTACGGGGGAGCGCCCGCGGCGAACTTCCCGCCCGCCGAGACCCCGGACGGCCCGGAGATCTTCGTCGAGGCCGGCGTGAACGCCTCCGGCACGAACTTCACCGAGATCAAGGCCATCGTGCGCAACCAGTCGGCCTGGCCCGCCCGGGTCCTGTCGGACGGCTCGTTCCGCTACTACTTCACCCTCGACGGCTCGACGACCGCCTCGCAGATCAGCGTGTCGTCGGCCTACACGCAGTGCAAGGCCCCCACGCTCGGCTCGGCCGGCGGGAGCGTGCTCTACGTGAACATCGACTGCTCGGGGCAGGTCATCGCCCCGGCCGGGCAGTCGCAGCACCGCAGGGAGGTGCAGTTCAGGATCACCAGCGCGGGCGCCTGGAACCCGGCCGACGACTGGTCGTACCAGGGCATCCCGGCCACGCCGGGCGCGACTCCGGTGCAGACGAAGAACATCACCCTCTACAGCGGCGCCACCAAGATCTGGGGTGAGCCCCCGGGTCCGGAGGAGCGGGACACGACAGCGCCCAGCAAGCCGGGCAGGCCCGCGGTCTCCGCGATCACGGGCACGGCGGCGAAGCTGAGCTGGACGGCCTCCACGGACAACGTGGGCGTGACCGGTTACGACGTCTACCTGGGGTCCGCCAAGGCGGGCACGGCCACCGGCACCTCGTACGACCTGGGCGGGCTCAGCCCGGCGACGGCGTACACGGTCTCGGTGGTGGCCAGGGACGCGGCGGGCAACAGCTCGACGCCGTCCGACGGCACGTCCTTCACGACCGCCGACCCGCCCCAGGGCGGCTGCGCGGCCACGTTCAAGGTCACCAACGCCTGGGGCGGCGCGTACCAGGCCGAGGTGACCGTCAAGAACGCCGGCTCCACGGCCATCACGGGCTGGACGGCCGCCTGGACGTCCGCGAACCAGATCACCCAGCTCTGGGGCGGAAAGCTCACCCAGACCGGCTCGTCGGTGTCCGTCAGGAACGAGGCGTGGAACGGCGGGCTCGCCGCCGGGGCCACGACCACGTTCGGCTTCATCGCCAACGGCACCCCGTCCACCCCCGACCTCACCTGCACCCCCGCCTGAGCCCGCCGACCCCGCCCTCGTCCCGGCCGCCGAGCAGGGGCGAGGGCGGATCCACCGGCTCAGGGAAAGGCAGCACATGCGATCACTGTTCACCGCGCCGGCGCTCGCCGCCGCGCTCGTGGCCGCCTCCTTGATCGTGCCGGGCACCGCGGCGCGGGCCGCCACCGGCATCCACGTGAGCGGCACGAAGATCCTGGAGGGCAACGGCCAGGAGTTCGTGATGCGCGGCACCAGCCACGCCCACACCTGGTACCCGGCCCAGACCAAGGCGTTCGCCGACATCAGGTCGCTGAAGGCCAACACCGTGCGCGTCGTGCTCAGCGGCGGCCGGTGGAGCGCCAACCCCGCCTCCGACGTGGCCGGCGTGGTCTCCCTGTGCAAGCAGAACAAGCTCATCTGCGTGCTGGAGGACCACGACACCACCGGGTACGGCGAGCAGAGCGGCGCGTACACGCTCGACCAGGCCGCCGACTACTGGATCAGCGTCAAGAGCGCCCTGGCCGGACAGGAGGACTACGTCGTCGTCAACATCGGCAACGAGCCGATCGGCAACAACGCCACCACGCCGGGCTGGGCCGAGGCCACCAAGGCCGCGATCGCCAAGCTGCGCGCCAACGGCATCCACCACGCGCTGATGGTGGACGCCCCCGCCTGGGGCCAGGACTGGCAGAACGTCATGCGGGACAACGCCGCGTCCGTCCTCGCCGCCGACCCCGACAAGAACACGATCTTCTCGGTGCACATGTACGGCGTCTACGACACCGCCGCCGAGATCACGTCGTACCTGGACGCGTTCCGGACGGCCGGGCTGCCGCTGGTCATCGGCGAGTTCGGGTTCAACCACTCCGACGGCGACCCCGACGAGGACACGATCATGTCCCAGGCCGTGAGCCGCGGCCTCGGCTACCTGGGCTGGTCGTGGAGCGGCAACGGCGGCGGCGTCGAGTACCTCGACCAGGTCACCGGCTTCGACGTCACCCGGCTCACCTCGTGGGGGCAGCGGCTGTTCAACGGCGTCAACGGCATCGCCGCCACGGCCAGGCAGGCGTCCGTCTACGGGGGCGGCACCACCGACCCGACCCCGCCGAGCGCCCCCGGCGCCCCGGCGGCCTCGAACGTCACCTCGTCCGGTGCCACCCTGACCTGGCCGGCCGCCACCGACGACGTGGGCGTGACCGGCTACGACGTCTACACCTCGGCCGGCGTCCCGCTCGGGGCGACGGCCACCACCTCGATCACCCTGACCGGCCTGTCGCCCTCGACCGCCTACCAGGTGCACGTCAAGGCCAGGGACGCGGCGGGCAACCAGTCGGCCGCCTCGCCCACGGCCTCCTTCACCACCCTGGCCGGGGGCGGCGACGGCGGCTGCACGGCCGTGGGGACCGTCCAGAGCCGGTGGGGCAACGGGTACGTCCTGCAGCCCGTCACGGTGACCAACACCGGCACGACCGCCAGGAACGGCTGGACGGTGACGTTCACGCTGCCCGCGGGCCACACCGTGACCGGCTTCTGGAACGCCGAGGTGACGGTCAGCGGGCGGACCGTGACCGCGCGGAACCTGAGCTACAACGGCACGCTCGCGCCCGGCGCCGCCACCGGGTTCGGGATCCAGGCCGGTCGTCCGGACGGCGACGCGTCCGTTCCGTCCGGCTACACCTGCGCCGGCTAGAGAAGGAGGAGGTGAGGCCGATCAACTGATCCTGCCCGCGACACCATCCCGCCCGGATGGGACGGACGCGGCCGGCGAACCCCCAGCCGGCCGCGTCCGTTTGCACCACCCACCGGCTCGGCCTTGCACAGCGGTCAGCGGGGATCCTGGGCGTGGGAGAAGCGTTCGCGGGCCGCGTCGATGGCGGCCTCGTCCGAGAAGTCGGCGAACGCCTCGTCGTGGTAGCGCGCGGGGATCAGCGCCCGGACCCGCTCCGGATATCCGGGCCCGGCGGCAGGCACCTTGACCTGCGGCGGCACGCCCAGCCGGACGGCGATGGGCCCCGAGGCCCGGACGGACATCGCCCAGTCGCGGCTCTCGCCGACGATCGCGCACAGGTGCCGGGCGTAGACCCAGCGCACCTCGGCCAGGCCGGCGGCGTCCGGCGGGTCCGTGCCGAACGGCTCCACCGCGCACACCACCCGAGCCTCGAACCCGTGCCCGTGGTCGTGGTGCTCTTGGGGCGTGGCCCGTTCGAGGATCAGCGTCACCTGGGCGGCGAGCTCCTGGTCGAGCCGCGCCGACTCCTGGTGGGCGGCGAACAGCGTCGCCCCGGCCAGCGCCAGGCCGGCCAGGGCGACGCCTGCCGCGATCTTCCCGCGACGTGGTCCGGTCACGGGCTCGTGCAGGTCAGCGCGGGTGCGGGGCTCGGGATCGAGCCGGTGGCGTTGAAGCCGAACGTGGTGGACGCGTTCGGCGCGAGCTGACCGTTGTAGGAGGCGTTCTTGACGGAGACGTTCGGCGGCTGGGCGGACAGCACGCCGTTCCAGGGGGCGCCCTCGAAGCCCTGGCCGCCGGAGTAGGTCCACTTGACCGTCCAGCCGTTCAGTGACGTCGTGCCGGTGTTCTTCACCGTCACCTCGCCCTGGAAGTGACCGGCCCAGCCGGTGTCGGTGGCCTTCCAGGTGGCGGTGCAGCCGCCGGGGGGCGGGGTCACCGTCGGGGTGACCGTCGGGGTGGACGTGGGCGTGCCCGAAGGCGTGCCGCCGCCGGGGCCGACGCCGGTGACCTGGCCGTTGCCGCCGTCGAAGACGACGTCGGAGCAGCTGTAGAAGTTCTCGTTGCTGTCGGAGCGGATCCAGTGGGTGTAGATGATGTGCCGCCCGGTCTTGCCGGAGGGGAGCTGGGCGTTCCAGTAGTAGTAGTTGAGCCCGCCGGGGCCGCCGCTGGCGGGCGGGTTGGTGACGCTGCCGAACGACTCCAGGTCCGACCACTTGAGCGGGCCGTCGGGGTTCCAGCCGTTCTTGGTGACGTAGTAGACGAAGGTGCCGGGGTGCTGGGCCCAGTTGCTGTGCCGCATCTGGATGCTCGCGCCCGACGTCAGGTGGGTCAGCGGCCAGTCGGAGCGGACGGCGTTGTAGGCGGTGAAGTCGTAGGGGCCGCCGGTGCCGCCGCTGCAGAGCTGGCCGTCGGGGATGAAGCCGCTGGTACGCCCGGCGCCGTCGGAACGCAGCACGGCGAACCAGTTGTAGAGCGGGGTCGCGCCGCTCTGGGCGACGGCCGCCGCGCAGGCCGGGTTGTAGGACTGGATCTGGCCGTTCTCGCGCAGGCCGTCCTGCCAGCACAGGAAGGTCCTGGCGCCGGGGAACATGGACACGCCGTGGGCCTGCGCCTGCGGCGGCGCGATCAGGACGGTGGCCAGCAGGACCAGGGCGGCGGTGAGCGCCGCCGTTCGAAAGTGTTTCATGGGGATTCCTTCGTGCAGGGGAACACAGGAACGCCCACGATCAGCCCGCCCGGCCAGCGCATTGAACCATGGGCGGCGCCGTCCCGACAACGCCGGGTGAAACTTTCAGCCGATCTTGGTCAGCGCCTGATCCGGCGGGCGCGAGGGGTGCGGATCCCGGGGTACCCCTCAGCCGGGTTCCATGGCCCGGTCGATCACCTTGAGCCTGGCCTCCAGCTCCGCCCGGCAGGCGGGGGCCAGGCGGCCCTCCCTGGCCCGGTCGGCGACCTTGCGCCGCACCTCGGCCGTGCCGGTGACCGCGGGGCCGCGGACCAGCGAGTCGAGCACCTGCTTGAGGTCGAGCACCACGTCCGCGTCGGTCGCGTCGCACGGTTCGCCGTCTTCGAGCGAGTCGTGGAAGCCGTCCACGGCCTGCTCGACGGTGACCGGCCCGGCCGGTGAGCTCCGCAACGCCCGGGAGGCCGACGCCGCGGCGGAGGGCGCGGCCGACGGCGTGACGGGGGGCGTGACGGACGGTGTGACCTGCGGCGACAGCACCGGCTCCGGCTCGGACCGCTGGAACCACAGCAGCACGGTGAGCGCCAGCAGCGCCGACCCGGCCACCGTCAGCCCGCGCCGCACCTGCCGGGCGATCCCGGCCGTGCCGAGCGCCGAGGTCAGCGCGGCGACGATCTCCTCGGCCGTGGGCCGCTCCTCGGGCAGGTGCGCCAGGCAGCTCTGGCAGAGCGAGGCGACGCCGTGCGGCACGCCGGTCACCCGGGGCGGGGGATCGGTCCGGCGCGCCGCCTCGATCTCCTCCCACGTCGTCTCCGGGTACGGGGTGCGCCCGGTGAGCATGGCGAACAGCAGCACGCCCAGGGCGTACACGTCCACGGCCGGGTGGGTGGGGGCGCCGAGGAGGCGTTCGGGGGCGACGTAGGGCGGGGTGCCGCGGTCGTCGTCGGGGTCGCCGGCCCAGGCCGCGATGCCGAAGTCGAGCAACTTGGGGCCGTCGGCGGTGAGCAGCACGTTCTCGGCGGTGACGTCCCGGTGGACCAGGCCGCGGGCGTGCCCGGCCATCAGCACGCGGGCCAGCCGCAGGGCGATGGCCGCCGCCTCGGTCCACGGCAGCGGCCCCTCGGCGATGCGCTCGGCCAGCGGGGTGCCGTCGAGCAGGGGCATCACCACGTACGCGGCCACGCCGCCCTTCGCGGTGACGGTCTCGCCGTAGTCGTAGATCTCGATCGAGTCCCGGTGGATGAACCGGGCCGCGGCGCGGGCCTCGCTGCGCACCCGGACGCGTTCGCCGTGGTCGGTGTGCAGCGAGGCGGTCAGCACCTTGACCGCGACCAGCCGCTGCAACGACTGGTCGAAGGCACGCCAGATGACCGACATGCCGCCGTGGGCCAGCGGGTCCAGCAGCAGGTACCGCCGGGCCAGCACGTCCCCCGGCTCAAGCTGACTCACGGATGACCAGTTCCGTGGGGAGGACGGGGTCGATCCCCGTCGCCCCGGTCAGGAGCAGGCGGGTGGCGACCGTGGCGAGCTCCTCGACGGGCTGGCGGATGGTGGTCAGCGCCGGGACGGTGTGCCGGGCCACGGGGGCGTCGTCGAAGCCGATCACGGCGACGTCCGCGGGCACCTTGCGGCCGGCCCGGCGCAGGGCCTGGATCGCGCCGGCCGCCATCAGGTCGGAGGCGACGAAGACGGCGTCGAGGCCGGGCGCGTGGCGTAACAGCCACTGCATGGCGTGCGTGCCCGAGGCCGCGGTGAAGTCGCCGTAGGCCACGGGCACGTCGGGGGCGCCGGCCGACTGCAGGGTGCGGACGAGCCCTTCGAGCCGGTCGCGGGCGGCGGGCAGGGAGGGCGGGCCGCCGATGGCCGCCACGTTCCTGCGGCCCTGTAACAGCAGGTGCTCGGCCGCCTGCCGGCCGCCGTCGAGGTTGTCCACGTCGGCGTAGGGCAGCTTGAGGTCGTGGGGCGGCCGGCCGATGTTGCGGACCGGGATGCCGGCGGTGGACAGCTTGATGGCCAGCGGATGGCGTTCGCGCGCGCCGACGATGAGGACGGCGCCCGACAGCGCGGGCAGCGTGGAGGAGGTGGGCGTCACGGTCGTCACCATGAGGTGGGTGCCGTGCTCGGCGATCACCGCTCCGGCGGCGGACAGGAGCCTGGCGTAGTAGGGCTCGGAGAACAGGCGGGGGAGATGGTCGCAGATCACCGCCGTGACGCCGTCGGTCAGCGTCTTGGCGGCGCTGCCCCTGGGCGCGCGTTGTCGGACGTAGCCCATGCGGGAGACGGCGTCGTAGACTTGCCGGCGGGTCGAGGTACTGACCCGCACCGAGCCTGTGAGGACTCGAGATGCGGTCGCGGGGGAAACCCCTGCAGCGGCCGCCACCTGTGCCAGTGTGGGCTGCTCGGTCATGGAGCACCTCGCGGAAAGATCCTGGGAGCGCTCCCACGTTACCAATGTTTCGCCGCTGTTAATAGGGCCTTTGCAGGGGGTGCGTCCGGGTGTGCGGACGCCCGCCGAATCTGCTCAGGTGGGGGCGGTGGTCACCGCCGGAGGTTTTCCCGCCGCAGGTCGATCACGACATATTGACCATCCGTTAGGGGTATCCGGGACGCGCCGGATACCCCTGGACGCCCGTCTCTAGCGCCTGCCGCGGCCGCGGCCGTGACCGTTGCCGTCGCCGTTCTGGTAACCCTGGCCGGGGCCGAAGTCGCCGTCGGGGTTGACGTCGGTGAGGCCCTGGTCCCCGTTGTCGTCGGGCTCCTGCCTGCGGGGGGCGCAACCCTGGCCGCAGCCGCCGAAGCGGGAGGAGTCGACCGGGGTGAAGGCCGTCGCCGGGGTGCCCTTGAGCGCGGCCTTCATGGTGGCGTTCCAGATCGGGCCGGGGATGGAGGCGCCGAACACCGAGGAGTAGTACCGGCCGCCGATGGTGATGCCGTTCAGCTTGTGGGTGGTCGAGCCGCGCGGGTCGCCGATGCTGACCGCGCCGGCCAGGTCGGGGGTGAACCCGGCGAACCAGGCGGTGGCCTGGTCGTCGGTGGTGCCGGTCTTGCCCGCCGCCGGACGGCCGATGCCGCCGACCGCGCGCATCGTGCCCTTGGTGAAGACGCCGGACAGGATGTTCGCCGCCGCGTCGGCGACCTCGGGGTCGAACGCCTGCGTGCACTTGGGCTTGTACTCGGTCACCTTGCCGTTGCGGTCGGTGATCTGGGTGATGGCCGTCGGCGGGCAGTACTTGCCGCGCGCGCCGATCGCCGCGTAGGCCGTGGCCACGGTCACCGGGTCCATCTCGTTGATGCCGAGCGTGAACGTCTCGAACTCCTGGAGCTTGCCGCCGTCGGAGCGCTTGATGCCGAGCGACTTGGCGGTCTCGACCACCTTGCAGAGGCCGACCTTCTGCTCCAGCGTCATGAAGAACGTGTTCACCGAGCCCCAGGTGCCGGTGGCCAGCGACTTGAAGCCGCCGCCGCCCTCGTCGTTGGTGACGGTGTGGCTCGGGTCGCCGACGTTCTGGCCCTTGCAGTTCTTGAACGCCCAGTAGTTGGGGGCGGTGTAGCCGCTGCCCACGTTGAAGCCGTCGTTGATCTTCATGCCCTGCTTGAGCGCGGTGAGCAGGGTGAACGTCTTGAACGTCGAGCCGGCCTGGAAGCCGACGCCGCCGCCGTGCACCGCGTCGGCCACCACGTTGTACGACATCTCGTGCTTGCGCCTGGAGTTGCCGTACTTGCGGCTGGCGGCCATGGCCTTGATCTCGCCCGTGCCCGGCTTGACCAGCGCCTCGGAGGCGACCGGGTTGTCGGAGGCGAAGACGTGCTTCTTGATGGCCTCCTCGGCGGCCTCCTGCATCTTCGGGTCGATCGTGGTCTTGATCTCCAGGCCGCCCCGGTTGAGGAACTGGGTGCGGGCCTTCTTGGTCTTGCCGAAGGCCGGGTTGCTCAGGATCTCGTTGCGCACGTACATGCAGAAGTACGGGTACTGGCTGGCGCCGCAGCCGCCGGGCAGCGGGGTGCCCTTGTAGCCGAGCTTCTTGGCCCTGGCCTCCTCGTGCTGCTCAGGCGTGATCTTCTTGAGCTCCAGCATGCGGTCGAGCACCACGTTGCGCCGGTTGAGCAGTTGCGCGCGCGACTCCTTGCCCAGGTTGGGGTCGGTCCGGTTGGGGTCCTGGACCGCGCCGGCCAGCGTGGCCGCCTGGGGGAGCGTCAGGTCGGCCGCCGACACGCCGAAGAACCGCTTGGCCGCCGCCTCGACGCCGTACGCGCCGGCGCCGAAGTAGGCGATGTTGAGGTACTTGCCGAGGATCTCGTTCTTGCTGTACTTCTCCTCGACCGCCATCGCGTAGCGCAGCTCCTTGAGCTTGCGGGCGTAGCTGGCTTCGAGGGCCGCGTTCTTCTCCTTCTCGGTGGTGGCCGAGTTGAGCAGCACCTGCTTGACGTACTGCTGGGTGATGGAGGAGCCACCCTGGGCGATGCCGCCCCTGCTGAGGTTCTTGGCGAGGGCGCGCACGGTGCCCTCGATGTCGATCGCGCCGTGCACGTAGAAGCGGTAGTCCTCGATGGAGATGATGGCCGTCTTCATGATGTCGGCCACCTCGTCGAGCGAGACGTTCTCGCGGTACTCCTCGTAGAACTGGGCGATCTGGTTGCCCTTGGCGTCGAGGACCGTCGTCTTCTCGGCGAGCGGCGGTTCTTTGAGGTCTTCCGGTTTGATGTTCAGTTCCTCGGACGCCGAGACGAACATCGCTCCGGTGCCGCCGACCGCCGGTAGCGCGATGGCCGCGGCCACCACTCCCGCGGCCATCGCAGCCCCGGTCAGGCGCACGATGCTCGACATTCGGGAACCCATGCGGAAAAACCTCCCCATCTCGGCTTTTGGGTGCATCCTAAACCCGCCCATGACCTGCTCTCTGTAAAAAGACGAAGCGCGCGCCGGCGGTGGATGCTTCTACCCCGGGTGAGACGCCGAAGCACGGGATTTGGTTCGCCGGGTTTCCCGTCGAATTCGTTTCCTGGGGGTCTGCGGGGATAGGGCGTGGTCATGACTTCTCACCGAGTGTTGCCACGCGAGCAGGCGCGGGTCCGTGAGCCGGTCACCGCTCCCCGCCGGAGGCCGGTCCTGGACGACACCCTGACGCTGCTGCTCGACCCGTACCGCTTCATCGGCGACCGGGCGCGGCGGCTCGGCTCCGACGTCTTCGAGACGCGGCTGCTGCTCCAGCCGACCATCTGCATGACCGGCGCGCAGGCCGCCGAGGTCTTCTACGACCCCGAGCTGTTCGTCCGGGACGGCGCCGCGCCCCGGCGCCTCCAGGCGACGCTGTTCGGCAGGAACGGCGTGCAGGCCCTCGACGGCGAGACCCACCGGGCGCGCAAGGCCATGTTCATGTCGCTGATGGGCCGGGAGGGCCGCGACCGGCTGGCGGAGCTGACCGGCCGGCGCTGGCGCGAGCGCATCCGCGCCTGGCAGGGCATGCCGCGGGTCGTCCTGTACGAGGAGGTCAGCAGACTGCTGTGCCAGGCGGTCTGCGACTGGACGGGCGTGCCGCTGCCGCCCGCGCGGGTGCCCGAGGTCACCGCCACCCTCCAGGCGGCCATCGAGGGCGCGGGCGGGCTCGGCCCCCGCTACCTGCGCGGCCGGTACGCCCGGATCAAGGGCGACCTGTGGCTGTCCGGCCTGATCCGCTTCGCCCGCGACGACCCCGGCCGCTTCGCCGGCACGGTGACCGGCCTGATCGCGGGCTACCGCGACCCCGACGGCACCCTGCTCCCGGCCAGGACCGCGGCCGTCGAGCTGCACAACGTGCTGCGGCCCACGGTGGCGGTGGCCAGGTTCGTGACGTTCGCGGCCATGGCCCTGCACGCCCACCCGGAGTACTACGAGCGCGTCCGCGAGGGCGACGATCAGTTCGTCGAGCACTTCGTCCAGGAGGTGCGCCGGTTCTATCCGTTCTTCCCGTTCGTCGCCGCCAAGGTGGCCAAGCCCTTCACCTGGAACGGCGAGCACTTCCCGCAGGGCCGGCGGGCACTGCTCGACCTGTACGGCATCGACCACGACCCGCGTCTGTGGGACCGCCCAGGCGAGTTCCGCCCGGAACGGTTCGCCGAATGGGACGGCGGCGAGTACGACTTCGTCCCCCAGGGCGGCGGCGACCACTACGAAGGGCACCGGTGCCCCGGCGAGTGGATCACCGTGGACCTGATGAAGCTGGCGGTGACCGCGCTGACCCGCTGGATGACCTACGGCGTGCCGGCCCAGGACCTGCGCATGCCGTCGTGGCGCGCTCCGGCCGTCCCCAACAGCCGTTTCGTCATCGACCAGGTCGAGGCCGTCTGAGATTCGGGCAGCGCCCGGCAAAGAAGCGTGTTGTCGCGCGGGTGCGCGCGCGAGGGTCTGGCAACGTTCACCGGGGCGATTCTTCCTGGCCTTGGTGGAGGATTTCATGCGTCGTGTCGTGGACGACGAGGAGCAGGTCGATCAACTGGTCTCGGCCGCCAGGGCGTACTGGGGGGACAGCGTGGGCGACACGGGTTGCGTGGTGGCCGAGGCGTTCGACGAGGACGTCCGGGCGGTGGTGCGCACCGTCATGGTCGCCAAGGCCGTGTGCGGGCTGCTGTCGGCCCGGCTGGTCGTGCTCACCGACCCGCGGTGGCGGCCGCTGGCCGAGGCGTTCGGGGCCGCCGCCGATCTCGGGCCGCCCGACGCGCTGGTCACCAGCCGGATCGATCCCGGCGTGCGCACCGACATCCCGGTCGTGCACGTGCACGGCACCGGGTCGTTGCAGGCGTACGCGCTCTTCCCGGGGCAGACGCCCGTCTCCTTCGGCGAGGAGCTGCCCGGCCGGGTCGCGGAGTTCTTCGAGCGCCAGATCTGGCCCAACAGGGAGGCGATCCGGCCGAGCGCCGAGCGTACGGCGTGGCGGGCCAAGGAGGGCTACCAGGTCCGCACCGACACCGAACGCCGCCAGCTCCGCCTCTACGGCTGCTCCCGGCTGCGCCTGGACCCCGGCCGGCCCACCGTCACGGTGTTCGGCCACATGCCGGGCCGCGACACCGAGCTGTTCGAGGAGGCCGAGCGGTACGCGGCCGGCGAGGAGTCGGCCAACTGGCTGTTCCTCGACCGCCTGCGCTCCGGCCTGCTGTCGCCGAACATCCTGTGGAGCATGACCGACGTCGCCGTCACGTTCGGCGGCAGCGACCTGCCCGCCTTCGGCGTCCCGGTCATCCAGGCCGGCTGGTCGGAGGGCGCCGCCTGCGGGGCCACCCACCTCGCGCGCACGCCGGAGGAGCTGCGCGACCGGCTCGGCGAGGCCGTCGCCGTGCACGGCAAGGCGGAGACGATCCTCGGCCCGGAGCAGCGCGACCGCGCCCGCCTGTGGTTGTGGCTGCGCCGCTGCGGCGCCGACGTGCCGACCCAGGTCCTGCCGCGCTGGGAGCTCGGCCCCGACTACCCGCGGGCCCTGGCGGTCGCCCTGCGGCACGCCGAGCCCGACGGCGACCCGCTCTTCGAGGCGGTGCGCCGCATGTGGGAGCGCCGCGACCCCGTGCTCACCCGATTCGACTTCCAGGACCTGGCCAAGACCACACTGACCCCCGCGAGGAGCGCCCGATGACCGGAACAGGACCCATCACAGAGCTCGACCCGGTGATCCTGCCCGCGATCCCGCCCGTGCACGTGACCAGCGGGCGGTTCCCCGCGCTGCAGGTGATCGACCGGCTGCACCGGGGCAGCCAGATCGTGGGCAGGTTCGAGACGTCCGGGCTGGTCGGCTTCAAGGTGTCCGCGCAGGGACGGCCGCTGCGGGTGCAGATGTCGCTGTCCATGGACGAGCGGTCGGTCAGCGGCTGGCACACCGGCAGGACGGGCCCCGACTTCACGACGCCCCGGTGCGTCCAGATCCGTTCCCAGGGCCGCCTGCGCCAGTGCGTGCTGCTGCGCGGCCGCAACCCGCACGCCCGCGTGGCCTTCGACCTGACCCCCGAGGAGATCCCGGACGACGGGCTGATCTGCGTCGAGGCCCTGGACATCATGGAGGGCGACGGCGTCTGCGACGAGGTGCGCACGTTCCTGTCCGGCCGGGTCCAGGAGGACGGGGCGGCCGGGCTGCGGCTGAACAAGATCGTGTTCGAGGAGCCGCCCGAGGTCGACTACGACCCCGACACGCTCGACGGCTCCCGCTGCGAGCTGTCCTCGCTGATCAGCGGCGGCGGCCTGGCCAACGTCAACCGGCAGGGCGTGCGCGTCCTGCGGTCGGGCATGTTCGTGGTCAACCCGGTGCTGCGCGACACGTTCGGGGCCAGCGGGCGGATCACGCTCCGGCTGGGCACGAAGGCGGAGGCGGCCAGCATGATCCCGGCGACCTGGCGGCGGGTCAACAGCGAGCTGCGCTGGCTGCGGCACGCCACCAGGAAGCTCCTCGGCACGGCGGCCCCCACGGTGGAGCGCGTCTACAGCCTCAGGGACGGCGTGGCCGGGCCCTTCGGGCAGACCGTCCACGGGAACGTCACCGAGCTCGTCCTGCCGAGCCCGACGGTCTCGCCGTTCCTCGTGGTGATCGAGCGGGTGCCGGGCGTCCTGCCGACGCTGGAGTCGGGCACCTCGGACTAGCGGGAGCTCCGGTTCCCTCGACCCGCGTGACCTGCGAGACCCGCCGTTTCGGCGGGAAAACTGGTGATCACCGGTGATAACGCCACTCTGCGGGCAGTTGTCATAGGTGGGCGGGAACGGTTTGAGCATCGAGACGACCCGGCATCAGCAGTGCACGGTCATGCGCGCCACGGGCGAGCTCGACCACGCGGGACGGGTCAGGTTCAGCGCCCACATCAACGCGGTGTGGGACTGGTCGCCCGGACCCGTCCTCGTCTTCGACCTGGGCGACCTGGTCTTCTACGACTCCTCCGCCATCGGCGTGCTGGCCACGGCGATCCAGCGGATGGAGGCGGAGCCGGGCGGCCGGATCATCGTGGTCAGCCCGTCCGACCACCTGCTGTCGGTGCTGCGGCTGACGGACCTGCTCTCCCACGTCGAGCTGCGCGGCAGCGTCGAGGAGACCGTGGCGGAGCTGACGGTGGGCGCCATCCCGCCGCCCGTCCCCCCGACCTCGTCCGGGGGGACGTCGGACGTCGCCTACAACCCGTAGGTCTCCAGCAGCCGCAGCCAGATCTCGCTCACGGTCGGGAACGACGGCACGGCGTGCCAGAGCCGGTCGAGCGGCACCTCGCCGGTGACCGCGATCGTGGCGGCGTGCAGCAGCTCGCCGACGCCGGGACCGGCGAAGGTGACGCCGAGCAGCACCTTCCTGTCCTCGTCCACCACGGCCTTGGCACGGCCCCGGTAGCCGTCGCCCAGCAGGTACGCGCCCGAGACCGAGCCGAGGTCGTACTCGACCGCGCGCACCCGGAAGCCGGCCTTCCTGGCCTCGGCCTCCGTACGGCCGACCGCGCAGACCTGCGGGTCGGTGAAGACCACCTGCGGCGCGCCGAAGCCGCCGGCGAGGTCGCGCATGGCGGGCAGGTCGTCGCCGTGCGCCCGCGCCGCGATCACGTCGCCGCAGATCCTGGCCTGGTACTTGCCCATGTGGGTGAGCAGCGCGCGGCCGTTGACGTCGCCGACGGCGTAGAGCCAGCCGCCCGGCACGCCGGTGGCCCGCATGCTGTCGTCGACCTCGACGGGCGCGTCGTCGGGCAGGCCGACCGTGTCCAGTCCGATCCCGCGCGTGGCGACCTTGCGGCCGGTGGCCACCAGCAGCTCGTCGGCCTCCAGCGGCGGCCCCTCCGACAGGTGCACGGTCACCTTGCCGCCCGGCTCGGGCCGCTCGACCCTGACCACGTCGGTGTGCAGGCGCACGTCGATGCCCGCCTCGCCGAACGACCGGGCCACCAGCTCGCCCGCGAACGGCTCGACCCGGCCGAGCAGCCCGCCGCCGCGCACCAGCACGGTCGTCTGCCGCGCGCCCAGCCCGTGCATGGCCTGCGCCATCTCGCAGGCGACCACGCCGCCGCCGATCACCACCAGGCGTTCGGGCACCTTCGTCGCGGCGGTGACCTCGTGGCTGGTCCACGGCTTCGCCTCGGCCATGCCCGGCACCGGCGGGAGCGCCGCCGTGCTGCCGGTGGCCAGCACGACCGCCTGCCGGGCCGTGAGCACCCGCTCGCCGCCGTCGGGGGTCGTGACGACCACCCGCCGCTCGCCGTCGAGCCGCCCCCTGCCGCGGACGAACTCCGCCGGCACGCTCTCGACCCAGCTCACCTGCCCGGAGTCGTCGTAGCGTGAGACCGCCTCGTCGCGCCGGGCGAGCACCGCGGCCACGTCGATCGGCCCCAGCGAGAGCCCGGGCACCCGGGACACCTCGCCGGCCAGGTCGACCGGGCGCAGCAGCGCCTTGCTCGGGATGCACGCCCAGTAGGAGCACTCGCCGCCGGCCAGCCGCTCCTCGACGATCGCGGCGCTCAACCCGCCGCGCACCGCCCGCGCGACGACGTTCTCGCCCGCCGGACCGGCCCCGATCACGATGACGTCGAACTCCTCAGCCACACTGCCTCCCCACACTCGTCCTCGATTCGCACTCTTTCATGCCCTGCTCGCGCCACCCGAGGTGGCCACGGGCGTGAACCCTCTCGGCCCGCGACGGAGAGACCGGGTAGATGCCCGCGCCGTCCGGGGGAGCCCGCTCGGCACCCTCATGAAGGAGCTCCCCCATGCCGGCGCCGTCTCCTGTGTTCGTGCTGCCCGGAAACGCCCTGGGGCGGCATCGGGCGCTGCTGGTCGCGCTGGTGCCCGCCGTCGCGCTGCGGCTGCTCGCGATGGCGGGGTACCGGCCCGCGCTGTGGTTCTGGGCGGACTCGTTCTCCTATCTGGAGGCCGCGGCCGACCCCGTGCCCGGGACGTTCCGGCCGCTCGGGTACTCGCTCTTCCTGGCCGCGCTCGGGCCCGGGAAGAGCCTGGCGCTGGTGGCCGCCGTGCAGCACGCGTCCGGGCCGGCGCTCGCCGTGGCCGTCTACGCCCTGCTGCGGCGGCGCGGCCTGCCCGGCTGGGGCGCGACGGCCGCCGTCGCGCCGCTGCTGTACGACGAGTTCCTGATCCTGCTGGAACACATGATCATGGCGGACGCGCTGTTCACCGTGCTGGTCACGGCCGGGATCCTGGCGCTGTCGGACCGGCTCACCCCGGCCACGGCGGCCGCCGGCGGCGTGCTGCTCGGCCTGGCCGCCGTCACCCGCACGATCGGGGTGGCCGTCCTCGTGGTGGCCGCCGCCTGCCTGCTGCTGCGCCGTCCCGGGCCGCGCGCGCTGCTCTGTCTGGTCCTGGCGGGGGCGGCGCCGCTGCTCGGGTACGCCTCCTGGATGTGGGCCACCAGCGGCACCTTCGGCCTGACCAGGGCCGACGGCCTGTTCCTGTGGGCCCGCACGACGACCTTCGCCGACTGCTCGGTCATCAGGCCGGAGCCCGAGCTGGCCCCCCTCTGCCCGAGGACGCCGGTGGCCGGGCGGCCCTCTCCCGCCCACTGGATGTGGGGGCCCACCCTGGCCGCCGTCCCCGGCGACCGGAACGCGCTGGCCGGGCGCTTCGCCCGCGAGGCCGTCCTCGCCCAGCCCGGCGACTACCTGGCCGCCGTCGGGCGCGACCTGCGGTGGCTGCTGCGCTGGGAGCGCACCACGGCCAGGAAGGCGTCCGTCAGGAAGATCAATCCGTACTGGTTCCCCTACGAGGAGCGCCCGCTGCGCGCGTCCGTACGGCGGATCGCCGGGGCGTACGAGGGCGGGCCGGCGGACACCCGGATCGTCGAGCCCTACGCGGGCTGGCTGCGGGCCTACCAGCGCTTCGGCTACCTGCCGTACCCGGTGCTCCTGGCGCTGCTCGGCGGCGCGCTCGCGGTGGCGGCCGCACGGCGGCGGCCGGACGCGCTGCTGCCCGGCGTGGCCGCCGCCGTGCTGGTCGTGGCGCCGTCCTTCCTGAGCGGGTACGACGTGCGGTACGTCGTACCGGCTCTCCCGCTGGCCTGCCTGGCCGCCGGGCTGGCATCGGGACGTCCGCCGGAGGTCGGGAGACGTTCACCTGCGGGGCCTAGCGTTCGCGCATGACTCCTTACCCCACGTCGGTGGTGTACCGGGCGGCGTCTGAGGGCTATCACACCTTCCGCATCCCGGCGGTCGTGGTGACCGGGGCCGGGACGCTCCTCGCCTTCGCCGAGGGGCGGCGCGGGTCCGCCGGTGACTCGGGGCACATCGACCTGGTGCTCAGGCGGTCGGCCGACGGCGGGCTGACGTGGGGTCCCCTTCAGGTGGTCGCCACCGAACCGCGCCGCGGCACCGTGGGCAACCCCGCGCCCGTGGTGCTGGACGACGGCCGGATCCTGCTCGTCACGGTCCGGCAGGGCCCGTCGGCGACGGAGGAGAAGATCAGGCGGGGTCAGGTGCAGGCGGCTGAAGGGCGGCGGGTGTTCGTCCAGGCCAGCTCGGACGACGGGATCACGTGGGCGCCCCCGCGCGAGATCACCGCCCAGGTCAAGCGCCCCGAGTGGCGCTGGTACGCCACCGGCCCCGGGCACGCCGTCCGGCTCCGGAGCGGGCGCGTCGTGGTGCCGGGCAACCACTCCCTGCCCCCGTCCGGCTCGGACGACGGCACCGAGGGCCGCTACAACGGCGGCCACGCGCTGCTCAGCGACGACGGCGGCCGTACCTGGCGCATCGGCTACGTGGACGACAACCCCGACGGCTACGTCAACGTCAACGAGACCACCGCGACCGAGCTGCCCGACGGCCGCCTCTACCTCAACGCCAGGACGGACTCCGCCGCGCCGGGCACCCGCGCCGACGCCTGCTCCTCCGACGGCGGCCAGCGGCTCGACCTGCCCTTCCGCCCGCAGGCCGGGCTGGTGGGGCCGGTGGTGGAGGGCAGCGTGCTGTGGTGCGAGCCGCCCGGCGTGCTGCTGTTCTCCGGCCCTGCCGCACCCGACGCGCGGGCCCTGATGACGGTACGGGCGAGCACCGACGCCGGGGTCACCTGGCATCCCGTGCACACCGTGTCGGGCCTGCCCGCCGCCTACTCCGACCTGGTCAGGGTGGACGGCGACACGGTGGGGCTGCTGTTCGAGACCGGCGACTTCGGGCCGTACGAGAGCATCGTCTTCCGGCGCGTCCCGGTCGCCGAGCTCGACCCCCGCCGGGCGTAGCCGCCCGTTCCCTTCCCACGGCTCTGTGCTGACACAGGGCTGTGCTGACTACGCTGAGACGACCACTGTGCGACCGCGTGTGCGGAGTGTTCCGTATTACGCGCTAGCATTCCGATCAGCGGAACAGGCGAGGGAGAGTTCAGTGGCTGAGACCCAGTCCCCTGTGGGGAGCGTCGATCGTGCCCTGCTGATCCTGCAGGAGATCGGGAGACACAGCAGGGGAGTGACGCTCGACGAGCTGGCCACCAGGCTGCGGCTGCCGAAGAGCTCGCTGCACCGCCTGCTCGGGGCGTTGAAGCACCGGGGCTTCGCGGCCCAGCCGGAGCCGAGCGGGCCGTACTTCCTCGGCACCGAGATGCTGGCCACGGCCTTCCGGTTCTACGAATCGATGGACCTGCGCACGCTCGTCCGGCCGCTGCTGCTGCGGCTGAGCGAGGAGTTCTCCGAGACCGTGCACATGGCCATGCTCGACGGCGCCGAGGTCGTCTACCTGGACAAGGTCGAGGCGGTGCGGTCGATCACCATGACCTCGGTGGTCGGCGGGCGCAACGCGGCCCACTGCACGGGCGTGGGCAAGGCGCTGCTGGCCTGGACGTACCCGACGGACGAGTCGGTCAAGGCGTGGGCCGAACGCTACGGGCCGCTGGCCGCCAGGACCAGGAACACGATCACGAACCCCGCCAAGCTGGCCACCCACCTCGACCAGGTCAGGCAGCAGGGGTACGCGCTCGACCTGGAGGAGAACGAGCCGGGGGTGCGGTGCGTGGCGGCGCCGGTCTTCCTGGGCAAGACCGCGCCGGTGGCGGCGGTGAGCGTGACCGCGATCAAGGACCGCATGTCCGTCGCCCGCCTCGAAGAGGTCGGCCTCGGCCTCCGCCGCGCCATCTCCGCCCAGGTCTGACCCCCCACCCACAAGCCACCCGCCCCCCTCCGCCCCCGCCCTTCACCGGCGCGACCCTGTCGCGCCGGGGCCCCGCCCCCCGGGCCCCCCCACGGGGGGGGGGGGCCGGGCCTCCCCCCCACCCCCCAAGGACCACCAACCGCGACCGGGGGGAATAAA
>NZ_JBSFGJ010000068.1:0-31740 GCF_053596515.1 Nonomuraea sp. NPDC001684 | reverse complement strand
CGTGTTCCTGGCCCTGGTGAACGAGCCGTCCCATGCTGCCTGACGTCCTGCGCGCCGAGATCGGCAAGGGCCTGCGCGTGCAGCTCGCCCACCCGCCGCCTACAGCTTCTCGGCCGGCGGGCCGATCGTCTCGCCCCGCGTGGAGGCCGTCCTCGTGGTGCCCGCCGCCGCCCACTCCTCCTTCAACCGGGCCCTGGTGCTGCCCGCCGACGAGGAGGTGACGCTGGAGGTGCTGCCCACGAGCGGCAGGCTCGCCGTCGAGGTGGACGGACGGGTGGTCGGCCACCTGTGCCCCGGCGACACCGTCACGGTCACGGCCTGGCCGGGGGCGGCGAAGGTGGTCCGCGTCGGCACCACCTTCTACGAGCGCGCCCGCCGCAAACTGGGGGTGGACGGCAGCGCCGGGGTCGGCTGACCCCGCTCAGCGACGGTGCCGGGCGGGCCTGGTGAGCGGCCCGCCGGCCCGCACGGGCCTGGTGGACGGCTCGTCCTCCGGCATCTCCGCGGGCCGCGCGCCGCGGGCGGCGACCAGGGCCGACAGCGCGGTCGTGATCGGCACGGCGGCGATCAGCCCGAGCGTGCCCACGACGCTGCGGACGATCTCCTGGGTCACGACCGGCGTGGTCAGCACGTCGCCGAGCGGCTGCGCGCCGATGCTGAACAGCAGCAGCAGCGGCAGCGACGCTCCCGCGTACGCCAGGATGATCGTGTTGATCACCGAGGCGATGTGGGCCCGTCCGACGCGTCCCGCGGCCCGGTACAGGCGGGCGAAGCCGTAGGAGGGGTTGGCCGCGGCCAGCTCGCCCACCGTCACCGCCTGGGTGACGGTGACGTCGTCGAGCACGCCGAGCGCCCCGATGATGATGCTGGCCAGCAGCAGCCCCTCGGTGTCGATGGACAGGCTCATGCCCAGCGTCAGGGCGGTGTCGTCGGTGACGCCGTTGAGCCGGGCCAGGCCGAGCGCCCCGTACGACAGCAGCCCGGTGAGCGCGAGGCTGGCCAGCGTGCCCAGCACGGCCATCGACGTGGTCAGCGAGAAGCCGTGGGTGAGGTAGAGCACCGTCAGCATGATCGCGGCCGAGCCGACGACGGCGACCAGCATCGGCGGCTCGCCCGCCAGGACGGCCGGGATGACGAACGTCAGCAGCAGCCCGAACGTGACCGCCAGCCCCACCAGCGCCGTCACCCCGCGCCACCGCCCGAACGCAATGACCGCCAGCGCGAACGCGCCGCCCAGCAGCCACAACGTCGTCGACCGGTCGTGGTCGGAGAGCTGGTAGTCGCCGTCGGCGGCGCGCAGCAGCAGCACGTCGTCGCCCGCCGTGAACCGCTGGGCCCCCGGGCCGCCTGGCAGCCGCAGCGTGACGTCGCGGCCGGTGTCGGGCCCCGAGCCGACCCGCACGGTGGCGTTGCCGCAGGTGGCCGGGTCGGGCACCGGCATGCCCTCCTGGACGGCCGGGCAGCGCCTGAGCGCGACCGAGGCGATCGTGCCCTCGACCCGCTCGGCCGCCGGCCCCTCCCGCCCGTCCTGGCCGTCCGGCGCCGCCTGCCCCGCGGGCCAGAGCCACACCAGGCAGGCCAGCGTGGCCAGGGCCAGCGGCACCAGCACGGCCAGGCTCGCCACGACCGCGCCGCGCGACGGCGGCGCGGCGGCCACGCCGTGGGAGTGGCCGTGACCGTGGGAATGGCCGTGGAAATGATCGGCGCCCATCGCGTGAAAGATCCTCCTAGGCTTCCGGGACTGCGACAGTAACGCACCCGGCGCGGGGTAGGAGCCGGGTGTGGCGACGCTGGTGGGCACCTCCGGATGGCAGTACAAGGACTGGCGCGGCGTGCTGTACCCCGAGGGGGTCCCCCAGCGGTTGTGGCTGGAGACGTACGCGGCCGAGTTCCCCACGGTCGAGAGCAACAACGCCTTCTACCGCCTGCCGTCGCCGGAGACGTTCGCCGCCTGGCGGGAGCGCACGCCCGACGGGTTCGTGATGGCGGTCAAGGCCAGCCGCTACCTCACCCACATCAAGCGGCTGACCGGGCCCGAGGAGCCGGTCGCCCGGCTGATGGCGGCCGCCGGGGCGCTCAAGGAGAAGCTGGGCCCGGTCCTGCTGCAACTGCCGCCCACGCTGCGCGCCGACCCCGCCCTGCTGGACCGCTGCCTGGGCTGCTTCCCCGGCGGCGTGCGGGTGGCGGTGGAGCCGCGGCACGACTCCTGGTGGACCGGCGAGGTGCGCGAGGTGCTGCTCGCGCGAGGGGCCGCGCTGTGCTGGGCCGACCGGCTCGGCCGGCCGCTGACGCCGCTGTGGCGCACCGCCGACTGGGGGTACGTGCGCCTGCACGAGGGCCTGGCGGCCCCCCGGCCCTCCTACGGCGCGGCGGCGCTGAAGAGCTGGGCGAGGAGGGTGGAGCAGGCCGGATGGCGGGACGTCCACGTCTACTTCAACAACGATCCGGGGGGAGCGGCCGTGCGCGATGCCCGGCGATTTGCCAGACTCGCCTGATGCGCACGCGTCTGTACAGGAACGGCGTCCTCGAAAAGGAGGGCTTCCCCGTCGAGGAGGTCTCCGAGCACGTCGGCGACCCGGAGGCCGCCGTCTGGTTCGATCTGTGCTCGCCCACCCCCGAGCAGCTCAACCAGGTCGGCGAGGAGCTCGGCCTGCACGAACTGGCCGTCGAGGACGTCCTCAGCGACCACCAGCGCCCCAAGGTGGACGTCTACGACAACCACCTGTTCATCACCGTGTACGGCATCCACCTCGACGAGGGCCGCCTCGTCCCCGTCGAGGTGAACGCCTTCGTCACCCCCAACGCCCTGGTGACCGTGCGGGAGAACGCCTGCTTCGACATCGACGAGGTGGTCAGGCGCTGGGACGCGACCTCCCGCCTGGCCGGGCACGGCGTCGCCTTCCTGCTGCACGGCCTGCTCGACTACGTCGTGGACAGCCAGTTCGACCTGGTCCAGGACCTCGACGCGCGGGCCGAGGCCATGGAGGAGTCGCTGTTCGACGACGCGCCCCGCGACGGCAGGCAGCTCCAGCGCGCCATGTACCTGCTGCGCAAGGACACCGCCAGGCTGCGCAAGATCTCCATGCCGATGCGGGAGGTGCTCGGCACGCTGCTCCGCCGCGACCAGGAGATCGTCGCCGACCCGGTGATGGCCCCCTACTACGAGGACGTCTACGACCACGTCCAGCGGGTCGCCGAGTGGGTGGAGGCGATCCGCGACATGCTCGCCAACGTCCGCGAGACCCGCCTGGCCCAGCAGGGCTTCCGCCTCAACGAGATCATGAAGCGGGTGACGAGCTGGGCCGCCATCATCGCGGTGCCCACCGCCATCACCGGCTTCTACGGCCAGAACGTGCCCTACCCCGGCTCCGGGGACATCTCGGGCTTCTGGGCGTCGTCGGTGCTGGTGGCGGTGGCGTCCGTGGTGCTGTACGCGGTCTTCAAGAAGAAGGACTGGCTCTGAACGCCGGTGACGGACGTCAGAAGCGCGGCCGGCACTCCGCGGCCAGCCTCTCGACCGGCACCGGGCCCGCCTGGCCGCCGTCCCGCAGCCGGACGGACGGCACGCCGTCCGAGACCTCCCGCGGCCCCACCACGAGCTGGTACGGCACCAGCCGGTGCGCCCTGATCCTGGCCCCGAGGCTGCCCCGGTCCGCGGGCGCCAGCTCGGCCCGCAGCCCGGCGGCCACCGCCCGCCGCAGCAGGTCCTCGGCCGCCGGGAGCTCGGCGTCCGACAGCGGCAGCACGACCGCCTGCACGGGCGCCAGCCACGCCGGGAACGCGCCGCCGTGCACCTCGATCAGATGCGCGACCAGGCGCTCGATCCCGCCGACCACGCTGCGGTGCACCATGACGGGACGCCGCCCGCCCGCGTACGACAGGTCGAAGCGCTCGGGCTGGTACAGGTCCACCTGGACGGTCGACAGGGTGCTCTCGCGGCCCGCCGGGTCGGCGATCTGGATGTCGATCTTCGGGCCGTAGAAGGCGCCCTCGCCGCGTTCCTCGTCGTAGGCGCGGCCGCGTTCCTGCAGCACCTCGCGCAGCACGGCCTCCGAGCGCGCCCACATCGCGGGGTCGTCCACGAACTTGCCGCCCTCGCCGCGCAGCGAGAGCCGGTAGCGGGCGGCCTCGATGCCGAGCTGGGCGTGCGCGGCCTCGATCAGGTCGAGCGCGGCCGACACCTCGGCCGCCGCCTGCTCCGGCGCGCAGAACACGTGGCCGTCGTTGAGCTGGATGGCCCGCACCCTGGTCAGGCCGCCGAGCACGCCCGACAGCTCCGAGCGGTACATGCCGCCGAGCTCGGCCACGCGCAGCGGCAGCTCCCGGTGGCTGCGCCCGCGCGAGCGGTAGATCAGCGCGTGGTGCGGGCACAGGCTGGGCCGCAGCACGAACTCCTCACCGCCCACGTTCATGGGCGGGAACATGTCCTCGGCGTAGTGCGCCCAGTGGCCCGACCGTTCGTACAGCTCCCGTTTGCCGAGCACGGGGGAGTTGACGTGCACGTAGCCGTGGCGGCGTTCGAGCTCGTGGACGTAGTCCTCCACTGCCTTGCGCACGGCGGCCCCGGCGGGCAGCCAGTAGGGCAGGCCGGAGCCGATCAGCGGGTCGGTGCCGAAGATCTCCAGCTCGCGGCCGAGCCTGCGGTGGTCGTTCATGATCGTCCTTTGCGGTGAAAGGGCGAACGACCAGCTCCCGGGCGCCCGCCCGGGATGCATGGAATCAGCGCGCCGGGACCGTGTCCGGCGTCGTCGTGACGAGAGCGCGCTGCATGCCTGCCACCGTAGCACCGCGGCGGCCGTGAAGAAAATCTTCAAGAGCAGGGCAAGGAATGGCAAATGATATAAAAGAGCCGTGGCTGAGATCACCTTGAGCGTCCGCCAGTTGCAGGCGTTCGCCGAGGTCGGCTACCAGGTCGCGGGCGGTGGCGGCGCGCACGCGGCGATGGCGGCGCTGCGCCAGGTGGTCCCGCTCGACGCCTACGAGTTCGTCGCCTACGACCCCGCCACCGGCCGGCACCACAGCGTCGTCTCCGACGGCCACCGCCGCATCGACCGCGACGCCGCCGAGGAGTACGCCGCGCTCGACGCCTGCCGCGAGGCCATCGCCGGGCGGCGGCCGGTGCCCATGCCGCAGCCGGGCACCGAACGGTACTTCCGCCGCCACCTGGCCCCCTACGGATGGCGGGCCGGGCTGACCGCGCCGCTGTTCCTCGCCGACGGCGGCCGCTACACCGGCCTGCTGCACCTGGCCGCCAAAGACGCCTTCCCGCTGCTGGCCGGCGCCCTGGTCGCCGCCGTGAGCCCGATGCTCGCGCACGTCACCGACCTGACCCGGTGCGTGATCGACCCCGCCGGGCTGCCGCCCGACTTCCGCGCGGTCGCCTTCGACCGGCTCGGCGAGCGCCGCGCGGTGCCCGGCCACGAGGTCTCCCGCGAGCTGTGGGACGATCCCGCCATGGCGGCCTTCGCGCGCGCGTTCATCGACTCGCGCGAGCTGAGCCGGCGCGGCCTGTGGCTCGACGGCGGCGGCCGCTGGCACGAGGTGCGGCTGCTGCGGGCCGGCGTCGGCTACCAGGGCTCGCTGCAGGGCGCGGTCGCCGCCGAACGGCCCTGCCCGCTGCCCTACGACCTGACCGGCCGCGAGGTCGATGTGCTCACCCGGGTCGCGGCCGGCGACTCCAACCCGCAGATCGCGGCCTGCCTGGTGCTGAGCGTCCGGACGGTGACCACCCATCTGGAGCACATCTTCGCCAAGCTGGGCTGCGACAGCCGGACCAGGCTCACCACGAAGGCGCTGGCCGAAGGGTTGTGCCGGCTCGACCTGTGACGCACGGCTCCTGCCCGGCGGGCACGCGGGCCTGCGTCAGCTCGAACCAGACGGTCGTCGAGCCCCCCTCGCGGACGAACCCCCACCGGTGGCTGAGCGCCTCGATCAGCGGCAGCCCCCGGCCGCTGGTCGCCTGCGGAGCGGTCCGGCACACGCACGGCGGGCCGTCCGCGCCGCCGTCGGCCACGCACACCCGGACCGTGGTGTCCGAGCTGAGCACCGACACCGTGAACGAGCCGCCGTCCCCGGACCTGGTGTGCAGGATCGCGTTCGTGGCCAGCTCGCTGGTGAGCAGCACCACGTCGTCATGGAAGGGATGATCGCGGCCGAGCGCGTCCGTCACGAGCCCCCTGGCCCGCGAGACCTGGGACGCGACCCCCGGAAGCCGGACCGCGAGGTCGCGGAAGCCGGGCGTCTCACCCCCGTCGGCATGGTCTGAGTCCCTCGGCGCCACGGCGACCTCCCCCGAATCAGGTGACGTCATGAGACGCGCGGGCAGGGGGCGAGAGATTATCGCGAAAAGGTAGGAATGCTCTTTCCAAGGTCGCCTGCACGACCTGCCGCGGCGACCGAGTACGCTGCGATCGACGAGTCGTCTAGGCCCGTGGGGGAGCAAAGCGTGCACAGCAGCCTACTCGCCCGGCCGTCGGAGGAGGTCGCGTGAGCAGCCTGGAGGCCGTCTGGGTGGAGCCGTACGACCGGCCCGGGGCGGCCGTCGTGACCGGTGTCTTCGACATCCTGCACGTCGGCCACGTGCGCTACCTGGGCGCCGTGGCCGCCCGCGGGCTGCCCCTGGTGGTCGGCGTGGAGGACGACCCGCGCGTGCGGGCGTGGAAGGGGCCCAGCCGGCCGTTCAACCCGGCGGCGGAGCGGGCCGAGGTGCTGGCCGCGCTGCGCTGCGTGGCCGGCGTCTTCGTGGTGGCCGGGCCGCCCGAGGCGCACGGCCCCGAGGACTACATCGACCTGCTCGCGCCGATGCGGCCCGGCGCGCTGGCCCACACGGCCGGCGATCCGCACGCGGGCGCGCGGGCCACGGCGGCGGCCATCCTGGGCGCGGAGTGCTGGGAGATGGCGGCCATCCCCGACCGCTCCACGACCCGCATCGTGAACGCCGCCGGCAAGGGCTGACCAGGCGGCCCCGGAGCGGCCCCGGAGCGGCCCCGGAGCGGCCGGGGCGTCGCTGAAACGGGCAGCGGCCATGATCGCGTAATCTTTCATGCCATGATGGCCGACCTGGTGGCGAAGCGGGTGACGAACCTGCTGGCACCGCAAGTGCTGGTGATCGTCATGCCGCCCGCCGTGGGCCTGCTCGCCCAGGGATGGGCCGGCGCGGCCTGGGGGCTGGTGGCCTCGGCGTTCTGCGGCGGCGTGCCGGCGGCGGTGATCGCGCTCGGCGTGCGTTCGGGGCGGCTCGACTCCCACCACATCGTCGACCGGGCCCGCCGCACCGGTCCGCTGCTGGCCGCCGTGGCCGCTGTGCTGGTCGCGCTCGCGCTGCTGGTCGTGCTGGGCGCGCCGCGGCTGCTGGTGGCCACGGTGACCGCGATGCTGGTCGCCCTGGCGGTGACCGTGCCGATCACCACCCGCTGGAAGATCTCCTTCCACGCCGCGGTCTCGGCGGGCACGGTGGTGGTGCTGGCGCACGTGCTGCCCGCCGTGCCGGTGGCGATCGCCGGCGCGGCCGTGGTGGCGCTGGTGTGCTGGGCCAGGGTCCGCCTCGCCCATCACACATGGGCGCAGGTCGCGGCGGGCGCGGTCACCGGCACGCTCACCACGTGGGCGACGCTGGCGCTGTTCGGGGTCTGAATGCCGGAATAGCCCCGCCGCCACGCGGGTTGGCCGGGACATGGATGCCACGAACCGGGGCCGGGTCCGCGTCGAGCGGTCGGCCAAGCGCGTGCGGACCTACCTGGGCGGCCGGCCGATCGCCGACACGACCCGGGCCCTGCTGGTGTGGGAAGGCCCCTTTTACCCCACCTACTACTTCCCCCTCCAGGACGTCGATGAGGCGGCGCTCAAGCCGACCGGCGCGTCCAGGCACTCCCCGAGCAGGGGTGACGCCGCCGTCCACACGGTCACCTCGGGCGCCGCGCAGGCCCCGGAGGCGGCGCTGGTCTACGACGACTCGCCGCTGGAGGAGATCCGCGGGCACGTGCGCTTCGACTGGGACGCCATGGACGCCTGGTTCGAGGAGGACGAGGAGGTCTACGTGCACGCCCGCGACCCGTACACGCGGGTGGACATCCTGCCGAGCTCGCGGCACATCCGGGTGGAGGTGGACGGGGTCACCGTGGCCGACTCGCGCAACGCCCGCATCCTGTTCGAGACCGGCCTGCCGGCCCGCTACTACCTGCCGAAGACCGACGTACGGCTCGACCTGCTGGAGCACACCGACACCGCGACCCACTGCCCGTACAAGGGGACGGCGGAGTACTGGTCGGTCAACGGGAAGAAGGACCTGGCCTGGTCCTACCGCACGCCGCTGCCCGAGAGCGAGCGCGTGGCGGGGCTGATCGCCTTCTACAACGAGAAGCTGGACATCTTCGTCGACGGCGAGCGCGAGGAGCGTCCGCAGACCAAGTTCTCCTGACCGAGGGAGTGCGCCCCGCCGCTCAGGGCGGGGCGCGCGCGGGCCTCAGGCTGCCGGCGACCAGTGCGGGTCGCGGCCGAGGTAGCGCAGCAGGGCGGCGACCTCGTCGCCGGAGGCGTCGTCCGGGAGCGCCGGGGCGTAGGCGCCCCACGGGCGCAGCGGGTCGGCGATCTGCCGGGCGACCTCCAGCAGCGGCCCGGCCATCTCCGGCGTCAGCGGCGAGGGCTGACCGGTGGCCACGGCGATGTCCCAGGCGTGCACGGCGGCGTCGAGCGCGCACGCCGTCGAGCCCGCCCACGGCGACATCTTGTTCGGCGGCACCGGCGTGGGCACCTCGGCGGCGTCCCGGTCGACCGCGGCCCATGCCCTGGCCGAGCGGGTCAGCGCGTCCTCCAGCTCGGCCGCCGGGTCGGCGCCCGGCTCGGCGGGCGGGTCGAACGGGTTGAACGCCGGCCCGGCCTCGCCCGTGAGCGTGGCGGCGAAGCCGATCTGGTCGCCCACGGCGTGCTTGAAGACCTTGGTGACGCTCCACTCGGAGCACGGGGTCGGCAGGTCCCAGCCGTCGGCCGGGATGCCGCTGACGGCCTTGCGCAGCGCCTCGTGCGAGGCGTCCAGAACGTCCCAGCCGCTGATGATGTCGCCCATGTGGAGCTCCTTTCGAGATGACTCCATATTAGCAGAACGGAATGCTTTGTTCCACTAGTTTGCGGCAGCCTGTGCGAGACCGTCGATCAGCAGGTCCAGGGCCTGGTCCGGCCCGGCGGCCTGAGGGCGTCGCCGGGCCGGGACCGTCAGGTGAGCAGGCGGGTCAGCACGCGGGTGCCGAACTCCAGGCCCTCCACCGGCACCCGCTCGTCCTTGCCGTGGAACATGCCGAAGTAGTCCAGGTCGGGCCGGAGCATGAGCGGGGCGAAGCCGTACCCCTGGATGCCGATGGTGGCGAAGGACTTGGCGTCGGTGCCGCCGCTCATCACGTACGGGACCGGCCGCGCCTGCGGATCCTCGGCCACCAGCGCCCCCGCCAGCTCGTCGAAGAACGCCGACGGGTACGGCGCGGCGGGCGCCTCCTCCAGGTTCACGAACTCGCGGGTGATCTTCGGCCCGAGCAGCTCGTCGATCGTCGCGAGGAACTCCTCCTGCAGGCCCGGCAGGTACCGGCCGTCCACGTGCGCCGAGGCCGTCGAGGGCACCACGTTCACCTTGTAGCCGGCCGCCAGCATCGTCGGGTTCGCCGAGTTGCGGATCTGGCCGTGGAACAGCTCGCCGAGCGCGCCCAGCCGGTCGGCCTCGGCGTCCAGCCGGTCCAGGTCGATCGGCCGGCCGGTGATCTCCGACAGGCTCTCCAGGAGCGCGGCGACCGACGGCGTCAGGCGTACCGGCCACTGGTGCGCGGCGACCCGCGACAGGGCGTGGGCCAGCGTGGCGACGGGGTTGTCCACGGCGGGCCGCGAGCCGTGGCCCGCCACGCCGTGGGCGGTCACCTTCATCCAGGCGGTGCCGCGCTCGCCGACGGCGATCGGGTAGACGCGCCGCCCGCCGGCCTCGACGCTGAAGCCGCCCGACTCGCTGATGGCCTCGGTGACGCCGTCGAACAGGTACCGGTGCTCGGTCACCGCGTACCGGGAGCCGTGGTCGCCGGTCGCCTCCTCGTCGGCCAGGAAGGCCAGCACCAGGTCCCGCTTGGGCCGCACGCCGCGCGCCGCCATGTCCAGCACGGCCGCGAGCGTCATCGCGCACGAGCCCTTCATGTCCACCGCGCCCCGGCCGTACACGCAGCCGTCGGTGATCTCGCCGGAGAACGGGTGCATCCGCCACTCGACGGGGTCGGCCGGCACCACGTCCAGGTGGCCGTGGACGAGCAGCGCGTCGGAGGAGTCGCCGTCGATCCTGGCCACGACGGTCGTGCGCCGGGGTTCCGACTCGAACACCACCGGCTCCAGCCCCGCGTCGGCCAGCAGCGTGGCCACGTACTCGGCCGCCGGGCGCTCGCCTGAGCCCGGGTTGGTGGTGTCGAACCTGATCAGGTCCGAGCAGATCTCGGCGACGCTCTTCACGCTCTCCCCTTCAGCGTCAGCGGTGGCACGCCGGGCGTCTCCAGGTCGAAGATCAGCCCGTAGAAGGCCAGCTCGGCCTCCAGCACCGCCACGATGGTCTCTTCCCTGCGCCAGCCGTGCTGCTCGCCGGCGAAGGTGAGCAGAGCCCACTGTTTGCCGTGCTTGTCCAGTTCGGCGGTGAATCGCTCGGCCTGGCTCACGTCCACGATCGCGTCCTCCAGACCGTGCAACATGAGGCATGGGCCCGATGCCCGGGCCGCGTTCAGGAGCGGCGAGCGGTCGGTGTACCGCTGCCGCGTCTCGGGCAACGGGCCCACCAGGCCGTCGAGGTAGCGCGACTCGAAGTCGTGCGTCTCGGCCGCCCAGCTCTCCGGGTCGGTGATCGCGTAGTGCGCGACGCCGCCCGCGAACACGTCGCTGTGCACCAGCGCGGCCACCGTGGTCCAGCCGCCGGCGCTGCCGCCCCGGATCGCGATCCTGGCCGCGTCCGCCAGTCCGAGCTGCACCAGCCCGCGCGCCACCTTCGCGCAGTCCTGGACGTCCACCACGCCCCACTGGTGCCGCAGCCGCTCGCGGTAGGCCCGGCCGTAACCGGTGGAGCCGCCGTAGTTCACCACGGCCACGCCGATCCCTCTGCTGGTGAAGTAGGCGACCTCCAGGTCCAGCACGACCGGCGTGTTCCCGGTCGGGCCGCCGTGCACGAAGATCACGTACGGCGCCGGCCCGGCGACCCCCGCCGGCGGGTGGAGATGGGCGTGCACGCCCTCGATCGTCACCGCCTCCGGCGTGGGCAGCAGCGCCCGGTCCGGCAGCGGCTTGGGGGCCGAGACGACCTCGTGCCCGCCGGTGGCGAGGTCGACCAGCGTCACCTCCAGCGGCGTGTACGGCGTCGCCCCCACCGCCACCGCCTTGCCCCCGGCCGCCGACACCGTCGAGGCCCAGTACGTGTGCCCGTCCCCGCCGATCTCCCGCAGGCCGCCCGTCGCCGGGTCCAGCACGCCCAGGCGGCGGTGGTCGGCGGTGCCGTACACGACGACCAGTTGCTCGCCCGCCGGGGCCAGGCAGGCCAGGCCCGGCTTCCAGGCCGCCGCGCCGAACTCCAGCTCCACGGGGGTGAGGTTGCGCGAGGGGGAGCCGTCGAGGGGCACGAGGTGCACGTTCCACCAGCCGGTCGGGTCGGTGACGGCGTACAGGGACTCCTCGTCGCGCCACTCGGCCTGCGTCACCGACTCCTCGGGGCCGCCGGCCACGACCCGGTGGGGGCCCGCGACGCCGTCCGCGGACAGGTCGGCCACGCACAGCTCGGTGCCGTCCCAGGGCATGTCGGGGTGGTTCCAGCCGATCCAGGCGACCTGGGTGCCGCCGGGGGACAGGCGGGGGTTCATCAGGAAATGGTGGGCGCGGGCGACGACCCTGAGCGGGCCGCCGTCCAGGGGGACCGCGACCAGGTCACGCACGTCGTCGATCTCGCGGACCGCCCACACCTCGTCGCGGCCGGGCGGCAGGTAGAGGTCGCCGTACCGGGCCGGGCCCTCGGGCGTCAGGGCGACCGGCTCGGCGGCCGTCCCGGTGGAGGCGTCCAGGCGGTAGAGCCGCTGGTCGGCCCAATGGGTGAAGACCAGGCCGCCGCCCGGCAGCGGGCGCCAGGAGCGGCCGCCGTACTCGACCAGGCGGTTGCGGGCGTTCCAGCCCTGAGGCAGCGCGTCGGCGCGCGAGCCGTCGGGCAGGCGGCGCACCACGCAGCGCCTGCCGCCCTCGTGCGGGCGCGGCTCGTCCCACCACACCTCCACGCCCTCGGGCGTGGCGACGGCCTCCACCCACTGGGGGCCGCCGTCGGTACGCGCCACATCGATCGGTCGAATACTCATGAAAGATCACCAATTGCCGTTGGTACAGGGAGGCAGCGGGTGCCCGGGCGGATGGAGGACGTACACGATGCCGCCGCTGCCCGAGCTCCTCAGCCACACGTTCTCGAACGCTGCCCGCGGGTAGATCCGCCGAACCTCGCCGTCCGCGGGCGCGGCGGGGTCGTTGACGACGACGTCGCCCGCGGCGGTGAAGCCGGTGACGACGAGGATGTGGCCGTTCGTGGAGTAGCCGGAGCCGGGCAGCTCATGGGCCCGGAACGACAGCGAGGCGATCACCGGGATCCCCGCCAGGACGAACGCCTCCAGCTCGGCCGCCGACAGCAGCCTGGTCACGAAGCCGGTCAGCCCGTAACGCCCGGCGTAGGCCACGTTGAACGGCCAGTTCCCGGTGCCCTGGTAGCTGTCGTCGTAGGTGCCCATGGCCGCGTGGTCCACCGCCGGGGCGGGGTCGTCCGCGCCCACCCAGGCGAGCTCGCCGGGCTCGGGGCCGCGGCCCCAGAAGGCCAGCACCATCGCCACCGAGGCGGGGCTGCACCAGTTCGCGCCGCCGCCGTCCCAGCGCGGGTGGTGCCCGGCGTGCGCGTACTGGGAGTGGCCGGGCACGTCCAGCTCGACGTGCCCGGCCACCCCTGGCGTGCTCACCGGGACCGGACGCTGCGGCAGGGCCGAGGCCAGCACGCCGAGAGAGGTCATCCGCGCGCCCTCGCCGCGCGCGGTGACCCTCAGCTGGAACGCCACGACCGGCCGCCTGGCCACGAACGTGTCCACGGCCACGTCGCCGTCCTCGTCGCCCTGGCCGGGCACCGAGGTGCGCGGCCCGTGCTCGGACCACCGGCCCATGACGTACCACTTGGTCAGCGTGCCCGCCCCGGTCCTGGCCCGCAGCTCCACCTCGACCCCGCCGCCGGGCGGGGTGCGCGCGGTCCACGAGGGCACGAGCTGGGTGGCCGCGAAGCCGACCCGGTGTTCCTCGCTGGTCCACGTGCCTCCGGGCACGGTGAGACGGGTGAAGGCGACGCGCGCCAGATCGACGGTGAGCACCAGCCATATTGTGGTTTCACACCCGGTGTCGCACATCGGTTGGTTTACGTACCAGCCCGGACGTGCCCCCGGCGCGCGGGACGCCGGGGACGCGCGTGGCGCCCCCGGCGGAGCCGGATCAGAGGTAGAGACCGGTGGACTCGTCCGTGCCCGCCGGGGCGATGGCGCGGCCGGCGCGCAGGGCGTACAGCTCGGCGAGCGTCGCCCCCGAGGCGCCCACGCCCTGCGACGACCCCAGCCAGGCGACGGCCTCGTCCCTGGTCAGCGGGCCCACCTCGATCTGCGCCAGGCACCGGCCCGGACGGATCACGGCCGGGTGCAGGCGGGTCAGGTCTTCGTTCGTGGTGATGGCCACCAGCACGTCGCGGCCCTGGCCGAGCAGGCCGTCGGTGAGGTTGAGCAGCCGCGACAGCCCCTGCCCCGCCTGGGCCTTGGCGCCCGAGCTGATCAGCTCGTCGCAGTCCTCCAGCACCAGCAGCCGCCACCGCTGCGTGTCGTCGTCGGTGTCGTAGCCGACCGCCACCTCCATCAGGTAGCCCGGGTCGTTGAACAGCCGCTCGGGGTCGAGCACGCAGTCGACCTGGCACCAGTCGTGCCACTGCTTGGCCAGCGTGCGCAGCAGCGTGGTCTTGCCGGTGCCCGGCTGGCCGTGCAGCAGGATCAGCCGGCCGTTGACGTCGGCGGGCGTGGTCGCCATCAGGCGGCCGAGCGCCGGGCGCACCTGCGCCGAGTAGTTCGTGCCGATCTCGTCCCACGGCTGGGCGGTGATCGGCTTCTCCGACCGGTTGCCGCCGTGGGAGCCGCGCCACCAGAAGCCCATCTCGACGTGGTCGGCGTCGGGCATCGGCTCCTCGGCGCCGTCGATGCTCTCCTTCAGCACCGAGGCGGCCAGCTCCTCGCTCACCGCCGTCACGCTCACCGTGGCGGTGCGGTTGCGGTGCCGCACGACCCGCAGCGTCCAGCCCTCGCCGCAGATGAGCCGCGACTCCGAACCGTCCTCCACCTGCGCGGTGCGCAGCATCCGGCCCTCGGCCGGCTGCAACCGGGCGTCCGGACGTACGCGCTCCAGATTGGCCAGCTTGGACCAGGGCTGGACGCCGGTCGCGAACGGCGACAACGCCAGGGCGTCGATGACGTCGATCGCTGAGTCGGCGTCGTCGATCCAGATGTTCATCGGCAGCTCGGACGAGGAGTCCGCGCTGGGGAACGGCACCTCCCTGATCACAGACATAGGTAAAGGATCTCCTTCGTGGGCTCGGATGTCGAAGGGTTATACGGGTGGTTCGGTCACTTTTTGCCGAGATCGCCGGTCTGGGTGACCATGCCCAGGCCGGGCACGTCCCGCCAGGTGTAGGTGAGAGTGTCGCCTTCAAGCTCCAGCCAGACAGTACCCGGGATGCAGCCGCCCGTGGACGTCCCGAGGGAGAAAGTCAGCCGGTCCGGGCGCACCTCGGTCAGGGTGATCGTGGCGGCGCAGTCGACCTGGGAGTCCTTCTCCGTCCAGGCCGCCCGCGACTGGCCCGCCTTCAGTTCCACCGTGTTCTCGGCGCCGTCGGGGTCGAGCGGGTTGGTGGTGTCGGTGTGGCCGGACCAGGTGCCGGCGAAGGCCGCCGGGATCTTCGGATCGCGGGTGCCGCCGGGGGTCGCGGTGGCCGGCGCCGTGGCCGTCCCTGAGGTGGCGGCGGGTGTGGCGGGGCCGGTGGCCGTGGACGGCGGGGTGGAGAGGGCGGCGGCGGCCGTGGACGGCGGCGGGGTGGACCGGGTGGCGGTCGAGCCGGGCGTGCGGGTGGTCAGCAGGACCACGCCGCCGGCCACGGCCAGGGCCAGCAGGGCCGCTCCGGCGCCGACGAGGGCGCGGCGTCCCCGATTTCGGGCCGCGCGGCTCTCGCGCGTGTCGGCCGCCCCCGGATCGCCCCGCAGAGCCCCCGCTCCCGGCCCCGCTCCTGCTCCCGATCCCGTGGCCGGGGTGGGGGAGACCAGGGTCATCAGGAGGGCGGCGGCCGTCGGGCGGTGGGCGGGGTCCTTGGCCAGGGCGCCGGCGACCGGCCCGCGCAGCCGGGGCGGCAGCGCCGACAGGTCGGGCTCGGCGTGCAGCACCCGGTGCAGCACCGCCGGCACGGTGTCCGCCCCGAACGGGCTGACCCCCGTGGCCGCGTAGACCATCGTCGCCCCCCACGCGAACACGTCGGAGGCCCCGGAGGCGGGCGAGCCCGCGATCTGCTCCGGCGACAGGTACGCCGGCGTGCCGACCAGCCCCGAGGTGTGCGTCGCCGCCCCCTCGGCCCTGGCGATGCCGAAGTCCACCACCCGCGGCCCGTCCGGCCCGAGCAGCACGTTGGACGGCTTGAAGTCCCGGTGGACGACCCCGGCCGCGTGGATGGCCGCCAGCGCGGTGGCCGTGCCGACCGCCAGGCGTTCCAGCTCCCCGCCGCGCAGCGGGCCGCGCCCGGCGGTGTTCCCGGCGGTGTTCCCGGCCACCCGGTCGGCCAGCGAGGGCCCGTCCACGAACTCGCTCACCACGTACGGCCGCGAGCCCCGCGTCGAGACGCCGAGCACGCGGGCCGTGCAGAAGGAGGCGATCGACTCCAGCGCGTCGAGCTCGCGCGCCAGCCTGGCCCGGGTCTCCTGGTCACCGGCGTTGAGCAGCTTGACCGCGACCGGCTCCCCGGAGGCGGAGTGGGCCAGGTAGACCACGCCCTGCCCGCCCTCGCCCAGACGCCCGGCCAGGCGGAAATCGCCCAGGAACGCCGGATCGTCCGGTGTGAGGGGGATCACCATGGCGGCTACGTTACCGGTCGCCATGCGGAAGCCAAGATCGCCCGGTACCTTGTGACGTCGGTTTAAATCACTCCTTACACGGAGGTATCGGGGAAGTGTCGAGGATCACGGTCCGCGAACGGGCGCGGTACTGGTTCGACAACACCATGTCCAGGGGGACGGCCTCGCTCATCGGCTGGCTCGCGGTGGTGTCGGTCGCGCTCATCCTCGTGGTGGCCGCGCTCACGCTCTGGCTCGCGCCCGACGAGCCCGACGGCGTCAGCGGCCCCGGGCAGGTGCTGTGGGTGGCCCTCATGCACGCCCTCACCCCCAGCAAGGTCGCCAGCGACAAGGGCTCGTTCGGCTACATGACCGTCATGTTCGCCGGGTCGCTGGGCGGCATCTTCATCGTCAGCATGCTCGTCGGCCTGCTGTCCAACGGCCTCAAGCAGAAGGTGGACCGCCTGCGCAGAGGCCGCTCGCGCATCGTCGAGTCCGGCCACACCGTGGTGCTCGGCTGGTCCGACCAGATCTTCACGATCGTCACCGAGCTCGTCAAGGCGCACGCCAGCCAGAAGAACTCGGTCATCGCCGTCCTGGCCGACCGCGACAAGCTCGCCATGGAGGAGGACATCCGCGAGCACGTCGGCGACCTCGGCAGGACCCGCCTGGTCTGCCGCACCGGACGTCCCACCGAGCCGCGCGACCTCGGCCTGATGAACCTCACCGCCGCCAGGTCCGTCGTCGTGCTCTCGCCCGAGGGCGAGGACCCCGACGCGCACGTCATCAAGATCCTGCTCGCCCTGGCCAAACGGGACGGCTCCCACCCGCCCGTGGTCGCCGCCCTGGCCTCCGCCCGCAACCTCGCCGCCGCCCGGCTGGCCGGCGGCGCGGACGTGCACCTCGTCGACTCCGACGACACCGCCTCCCGGCTGATCGTGCAGTCCTCCCGCCAGTCCGGCATGTCCGTCGTCTGCATGGACCTGCTCAACTTCGACGGCGGCGAGATCTACCTGCGCGCCGACGAGGAACTGGTCGGCGCCACCTACAGCAAGGCCCTGCACGCCTACGAGACCGCCGCCGTCATCGGCTTACGCGGCCCGGCCGGCGTCGTGCTCAACCCGCCCATGGACACCGTCATCACGGCCAAGGACCAGGTCGTCGTCATCGCCCACGACGACTCCCACATCACCCTCGCCACCGGCGAGCCCCCGATCGACGAACAGGCCGTCACCACCGCCGCCGCCCCGCAGCCCGAGCCCGAACGCACCCTCCTGCTCAACTGGAACGGCCGCGCCGAGCAGATCGTGCGCTACCTGGACGGCTACGTCTCCACGGGCTCGGTCCTGGACATCGCCGCCGACCACCCCAAGGCCGGCACCGGCCTGACCGGGCTGCGCACCCTCACCGTCAACGTCAAGGACTGCGACACCACCGACCGGTACGCGCTGGAATCCCTCGGCGTCGGCCTCTACCAGCACGTCATCGTCCTGTCCGACGACCGCTTCGACCCCCACCACGCCGACACCCGCACGCTCATGACCCTGCTCCAGCTCCGCGACATGCAGAGCACGCTCGGCGAGCACTACTCGATCGTCAGCGAGATGCACGACGAGGGCAACCGGGCGCTGGCCGAGGTCACCGAGGCCGACGACATCGTCATCAGCGACACCGTCATCGGCCTGCTGCTGGCCCAGCTCGCCGAGAACCGGCACCTCGCCGACGTGTTCGGCTACCTGTTCGACTCGCACGGCTCGGAGATCTACCCCCGGCCCGCCGCCTCCTACGTCCGGACCGGCACCGAGGTCACCTTCGCCACCATCGTCGAGGCGGCCCGGCGCAGGGGCGAGACCGCGATCGGCTACCGCGACAACGTCTCCAGGAACGTCCCGCCGCACTACGGCATCGTGCTGAACCCCGCCAAGAGCGACACCGTCGTCCTCGGCCGGCAGGACTCGGTGATCGTCCTGGCCGAACGCTGACCCCCGGCCCGGCCCAGGCCGGTGGGCTACCGTGTGCGGCGTGAGGACCATCGACTGGGCCGGCGACGCCGTCGAGCTCGTGGACCAGACCCTGCTGCCCGGCCGGTGCGTGCGGCTGCGCGTCGAGACCGTGCCCGAGCTCGTCGCGGCGATCAGGCGGCTGGCCGTGCGCGGCGCCCCCGCGCTCGGCGTGGCCGGCGCGCTCGGCGTCGTCCTCGCCGACGGCGACCTCGGCCAGATCGCCGAACTGCGCGCGGCCCGCCCGACCGCCGCCAACCTGGCCTGGGGCGTCGACCAGGCCGCCGCCCACCTGGACAAGGGCCGGCAGGCGGTCCTGGCGGCCGCGCTGCGGATCCGCGACGACGACATCGCCGCCTGCCTGGCCATGGGCGAGCGCGGCGCCGCCCTGCTGGAGGGCGACCGGTTGCGGATCATGACCGTGTGCAACACCGGCGGCCTGGCCGCCGTCGAACGCGGCACCGCCCTCGGCGTCGTCCAGACCCTGCACGAACGCGGCCGCCTGGCCGAGGTGCTCGCCCTGGAGACCCGCCCGCTGCTCCAGGGCGCCCGGCTCACCACCTGGGAACTGGCCAGGATGGGCGCGCCGCACCGGCTGGTCGCCGACTCGGCGGGGCCGTACCTGCTGGCCAAGGGCGAGGTGGACGCGGTGCTCATCGGCGCCGACCGCATCGCCGCCAACGGCGACACCGCCAACAAGATCGGCTCGTACGCGCTCGCGCTCGGCGCCGAACGGGCCGGAGTGCCGTTCATCGTCGTCGCGCCCGAGTCCACCATCGACCCCGCCACCCCGACCGGCGACCACATCGAGATCGAGGACCGCGACCCCGAGGAGATCCTCACCGTCGGAGGTGTACGCCTGGCCCCCGAGGGCACACAGGCGCTGAACCCCGCGTTCGACGTGACGCCGCACGATCTGATCACCGCGATCGTGACCGAACGGCGGGTGATCAGACCGTGAAATAGCGCGATCCCCGGACCTGCTCACCTCGCTGGCGTTACGCTCGGTCGTCCCGATATCTACTCTCGGAGAGCACTCGTGGACATCGATCTGGTGTTACGCCGCGACTGGCAGGCCCGCGCGCCCCGCGGCTCCTACACCCAGCTTGACTCGACCAGGGGCGTCAAGGTCCACTACACCGGCGGCCGGGTCGAACCCGCCATCGTGTCCGACCACGCCGGCTGCGTCTCCCTCGTGCGATCGATCCAGGCGTACCACATGGACGGCAACGGCTGGATGGACATCGGCTACAGCTTCGTCGCCTGTCCGCACCGGAAGGTGTTCGAGGGGCGGGGGCTGCATCACCTGCCGGCGGCCAACGGTCCCGGGCTCAACGCCGGTCACTACGCCGTGCTCGGGCTGGTCGGCAACGCCGGGCTCGTGCAGCCGCCCGACGCGATGCTGGACGCCGTCCTCGACGCCGTCCAGTACGTGCGCGACCGGGGCGGCGCCGGCAAGGAGATCAAGGGCCACCGCGACGGCTACTCGACCGACTGCCCCGGCGACCCCCTGTACGCCTGGATCAAGCGCGGCGCGCCCCGCCCCGGCGGCGGCACCACCCCGCCGCCGCCCAAGGGCGCGCCGCCCTTCCCCGGCCGGTTGCTGAAGTACCCGCCGGTCATGGAGGGCGAGGACGTGCGCACCTGGCAGCGGCAGATGCACAAGCGCGGCTACGACCTGACCGTCGACGGCGCGTACGGCGCCCGCTCCCGCGACGTGTGCCGCGAGTTCCAGCGCGAGCAGGGCGTCGAGGACGACGGGATCGTGGGCCCGCTCACGTGGAGGCTGGCCTGGGAGGCGCCGACGGCTGACGGGTAACCCCCGGATTACTGCGGCGGCCGGGCAGCGCCTACTATCCGTTGCATGGAACTGGCAGCGGGCTTTCCTCCCACCACTCGCGACGACTGGCGGAGGCTGGCGGTCGAGGTCCTGCGCAAGTCGGGGGTCGAGGCGGGCTCGCCCGAGGAGGCGCTGTCCAGCCCGACCTACGACGGCGTGCCGGTCATGCCGCTCTACGACGCGGGCGACCTGCCGGGCGATCCGGGGCTGCCGGGCGCGCCGCCGTTCACGCGGGGGGCGCGGGCGCGGCCCGGCTGGGACGTCCGGCAGCGGCACGCCGTGGCCGACCCCGAGGCGGTGCTGGCCGATCTGGAGAACGGCGTCACCTCGCTCTGGCTGGTCGTCGGCGACGGCGCGATCCCGGTGGGGGCGCTGCCCGCCGTGCTGAAGGACGTCTACCTCGACCTGGCCCCGATCGTGCTGGAGGCGGGGGAGCACACGCGGGAGGCCGCCGAGGCGCTGTTCGGCCTGGCCGCCGCGCAGGGCGTCACGCCCAGCGGCAACCTGGGCGCGAGCGGCGTCGAGGGGGCGGAGCTGGCCGGGCGGTGCGTCGCGGTCCCGGGGTTGCGCGCGGTCATGGTCGACGCCACGCCGTACCACGACGCGGGCGCCGCCGACGCCGAGGAGCTGGGCTGCTCGATCGCGCGGGGCGTGGCCGAGTTGCGCGCGCTCACCGGCGCCGGCCTCACTGTTGAGCAAGCGCTAGGCCAGATCGACTTCCGGTACGCCGCCACCGCCGACCAGTTCGCCACCATCGCCAAGCTGCGCGCGGCGCGCCGGTTGTGGGCCAGGGTGGCCGAGGTGTGCGGCGCCGCCGAGCACGGCGGCCAGCGCCAGCACGCCGTCACCAGCGCGGCCATGATGACCGCCCGCGACCCCTGGGTGAACATGCTGCGCACCACGCTGGCCTGCTTCGCGGCGGGCGTCGGCGGGGCGGAGGCGGTCACCGTGCAGCCGTTCGACGCCGCGCTCGGCCTGCCCGACGCCTTCTCCCGGCGCATCGCCCGCAACACGCAGTCGCTGCTGCTGGAGGAGTCGGGGATCGGGCGGGTGGCCGACCCCGCCGGCGGCTCCTGGTACGTCGAGCGCCGCACCGCCGACCTGGCCGAGCGTGCCTGGGCGTGGTTCCAGGAGATCGAGGCCGCCGGAGGCGTTGAGGCCGCCGGCGAGCTGATCGAGCGGCGCGTCGCGGCCACCCGGGCCCGCCGCGACGACGACATCGCCCACCGCCGCTTCCCGATCACCGGCGTCAGCGAGTTCCCCGATCCCGGCGAGAAGCCGCTGCGCCGGCCGCCCGCCCCTGCCGGGCGGCCGGTGGCCCGCTACGCCCAGGAGTTCGAGGCGCTGCGCGACGTCGCCGACGCCCTGCCCGAGCGTCCGAAGGTGTTCCTGGCCACCATCGGCCCGGTCGCCGCGCACACCGCGCGGGCCTCCTTCGCCGCCAACCTGTTCCACGCCGGCGGCCTGGCCACCGAGACCGCCGGGCCGGGCGCCGACCCCGAGCAGATCGCCACCGCCTTCGCCGTGAGCGGCGCCGCCGTCGCCTGCCTGTGCTCCACCGACAAGCTGTACGCCCAGCACGCCCGCGCCGTGGCCGCCGCCCTGCGGCACGCGGGGGCGAGACGCGTCTGGCTGGCGGGGAAGGGAGACTACGAGGGCGTGGACGCCTGCCTCTACGCGGGGTGCGACGCGCTCGCCGTGCTCCGTCAGACGTTCGAGGACCTGGAGGTGCTGCGATGATCCCCGACTTCTCGGGCGTCCCGCTCGGGCCGGGGGCCGGCTCCGGTGCGGCGGCCGTCCCCGGGGGCGAGGTGTGGGAGACGCCCGAGGGCATCAGGGTCAAGCCGCTCTACACGGCCGCCGACCTCGACGGGCTCGACTTCCTGCGCACCTTTCCCGGCGCGGCCCCGTACCTGCGCGGGCCCTACCCCACCATGTACGTCAACCAGCCCTGGACGATCCGCCAGTACGCGGGCTTCTCCACGGCCGAAGACTCCAACGCCTTCTACCGGCGCAACCTGGCGGCCGGGCAGAAGGGCCTGTCGGTCGCCTTCGACCTGGCCACGCACCGGGGCTACGACTCCGACCACCCGCGCGTGGCCGGCGACGTGGGCATGGCCGGGGTGGCGATCGACTCCATCTACGACATGCGGCAGCTCTTCGACGGCATCCCGCTCGACCGCATGTCGGTGTCGATGACCATGAACGGCGCGGTGCTGCCCGTGCTCGCGATGTACATCGTGGCGGCCGAGGAGCAGGGCGTCGCGCCGGAGGAGCTGGCCGGGACCATCCAGAACGACATCCTCAAGGAGTTCATGGTCCGCAACACCTACATCTACCCGCCGGCCCCTTCGATGCGCATAATCTCGGATATTTTCGCTTATACGAGCGAAAAGATGCCGAAGTTCAACTCGATCAGCATTTCTGGGTATCACATCCAGGAAGCCGGGGCGACCTGCGACCTCGAACTCGCCTACACCCTCGCCGACGGCGTCGAGTACCTGCGCGCCGGCATCGCCGCCGGGATGGACGTCGACCGGTTCGCCCCCCGGCTGTCGTTCTTCTGGTGCATCGGCATGAACTTCTTCATGGAGGTCGCCAAGCTGCGCGCCGCCCGGCTGCTGTGGGCCAAGCTGGTGTCGCGGTTCGGGGCGGCCAACCCCAAGTCGCTGAGCCTGCGCACGCACAGCCAGACCTCCGGCTGGTCGCTCACCGCCCAGGACGTCTTCAACAACGTCGCCCGCACCTGCGTCGAGGCCATGGCCGCCACCCAGGGCCACACCCAGTCGCTGCACACCAACGCCCTCGACGAGGCGCTCGCGCTGCCCACCGACTTCTCGGCCCGCATCGCCCGCAACACCCAGCTCCTCCTGCAGCAGGAGTCGGGCACCACCCAGGTCATCGACCCCTGGGGCGGCTCCTACTACGTCGAGCGGCTCACCCACGACCTCGCCGAGCGCGCCTGGGCCCACATCGAGGAGGTCGAGGCGGCCGGCGGCATGGCCAGGGCCATCGAGGCGGGCCTGCCCAAGCTGCGCATCGAGGAGGCCGCGGCCCGTACCCAGGCGCGCATCGACTCCGGCCGCCAGCCGGTCATCGGGGTCAACAAGTACCGCGCCGCCGACGACGAGCCCATCGAGGTGCTCAAGGTCGACAACAGCGCCGTACGCGCCCAGCAGCTCGACAAGCTGGCCCGTCTCCGGGCCGAACGCGACGGCGAGGCCGTGCAGCGCGCGCTCGACGCGCTCACCAAGGCCGCCGAGAACCCCGCGCCGGGCCTCGACGCCAACCTGCTCAAGCTCGCCGTGGACGCCGCCCGCGCCAAGGCCACCGTCGGCGAGATCTCCGACGCCCTGGAGCGGGTGTTCGGCCGGCACGCCGAGCAGGTGCGTACCATCTCCGGTGTGTACCGCGACGAGTCAGGCAACGCCGAGGCCATCGAGCGCGTCCGCCTGGCCTGCGCCGACTTCGAGCGGGACGAGGGCCGCCGCCCGCGCATCCTGGTCGCCAAGATGGGCCAGGACGGCCACGACCGGGGCCAGAAGGTGATCGCCACCGCCTTCGCCGACCTGGGCTTCGACGTCGACGTCGGCCCGCTGTTCCAGACGCCGGAAGAGGTGGCCAGGCAGGCGGTCGAGGCCGACGTGCACATCGTGGGCGTCTCGTCGCTGGCGGCCGGGCACCTCACGCTGGTGCCCGCGCTGCGGCGCGCCCTGGCCGACCTCGACGCCGCGGACATCATGATCGTGGTGGGCGGCGTCATCCCGCCGGGCGACCACGACGAGCTGCGCGCCGCCGGCGCCGCCGCCATCTTCCCGCCGGGCACGGTGATCGCCGACGCCGCCCTCGACCTGCTCCGGACGCTCACCGGCCGCCCGTAGCGCTCTCCGGCCGCCCGTAGCGCTGCGGGCGGCTCGGCGGGTCACCGGCCGCCCCGTGACCCTCCGGGCGGCTCGCCCGGGTCAGAGAGCGTCGTCGCAGATGGTGACGGCGACGGTGCGCTGACGGGTGACCGGCGCGGTGATCCGCAGCGTGACGCTGTGGAGGCCGGCGGTCGTCAGCGCGGTCGGCGAGGTCAGGTGGCGGGGGGCGTCCTCGGCGACCGTGGCCGAGGAGCGGGCGGTGACCGTGCCGTCGACGATCCAGGTGTACCGGAGGGTGACCGGGTCGCCGGTCCTGGTCACCGCCGCCTGGAGCCGTACCGTGCCGTCCCAGCAGTCGCCCTTCCTGGTGCCGCCGGACGGGCGCAGGGAGGCCAGGGTGAGGCGGTCGGGGGCCGGGGTGGCGCCGGAGGTGCTCTCGTCCTGCGGCCCGGGGACCGGTGTGCGGGTGTGTCGTGGGCGTCGGGTGGGGGAGGTCGCGGTGCCGGGGGTGGGCGCGGGGGTGGGGGCGGTGGTCACGTCGGCCACGTGGGTGGCCTTGGGCGTGGGCGTCGAGGGAGTGAGCCAGACGATCGCACCCGACAACACCAGCACGGACACCCCGGAGACCCCGGCCACCATCGCCGTCTTCACCCGCCGCCGCACCTTGACCTTGGGCGCGGTTCCCGTCGTGGCGGCCTGCGGGGCCGGGACCTGTGAGGCCGGGACCTGTGGGGCCGGCGAGCCCCCGTGGGGGAGGGGCGGCGTGCCCGCGACCAGACGCAGCCCGGTGGTCCCCGAAGCGACCCCCGGCCCTGCGGCGGGCGCGGGGCGAGCCGGCGCCCCGGCGGGTGCCGGGCGGGTCGGCGTTCCGGAGAGGGACGGGCGAGGCGAGGGGCCGGAGGGCGCCGGGTGGGGGGAGGGGCCGGAGGTGGGGGCGGGGATGGTGAGCAGGTGGCGGAGGACGTCGGCCATGGGCGGGCGGCGGGCGGGGTCCTTGGCCAGGCAGGCGAGGACCACGCCGAGCAGTGGTTGCGGCAGGTCGCCGGTGCGGGGTTCGTCGTGCAGGATGCGGTTGATCACCGCCGGCAGCGAGTCCTCGCCGAACGGCGGCATGCCCGTCGCCGCGAAGACGATCACCGACGCCCACGCGAACACGTCCGCGGGCGCGCCCGCCTCCCGTCCCGAGAGCTGCTCGGGCGCCATGTACGCGGGCGTGCCCGTGATGGCGCCGGTCGCGCTCACCCCCGTCCCGAACGCCGCCGAGACGCCGAGGTCGGTCACCCGCGGACCGTCCGGCCCGAGCAGCACGTTGGACGGCTTGAAGTCGCGGTGCGCGACGCCCGCCCGGTGCGCCTCGGCCAGCGCCGTCGCGGTCGTCACCGCCAGCCGCCGCAGCTCGTCCGCGCCGCGCAGGGCGCCGGCGTCCTGGAGCGAGGGCCCGTCCACGTACTCGGTGACGACGTACGGCCGGCCTCTGACCGAGGCGTCCAGCACCCGCGCGACGCAGGACGGCTCCACGGCACGGGCGGCGGCGATCTCCCTGGCGAACGGCTCACCGGCGGTGACGCCCTCGGCGAGCACCTTGACGGCCACCGGACCGCCGTCGCGCCCGCGGGCGAGGTAGACGACACCGTGGCCGCCCGCGCCGAGCCGCCCGGCCAGCCGGTAGGGTCCCACCGCCGCCGGATCGCCCTCGCGGAGGGGTTCGACGTTGGGCATGAGGGGAGTGACTCCTGTGACGGCTGTGATCAGAACTCCAGCACCTTACTGGCAAATAACCGGACTTGTCAGAAGTTAGGCTGATCAATGAGAAGAAAGGGGTGAACCGCGTGCGCTCGCTGGAGGACTACGCCCAAGGCGTACGGGCAGGCTCCCGTACGTGGATCGCCCGCGCGATCACCCTGGTCGAGTCGACCAGACCGGACCACATGGCGCTGGCCCAGCGGCTGCTCGTCGAGCTCACCCCGCTGTCCGGCAGGGCCCGCCGGGTCGGCGTCTCGGGCGTGCCCGGAGTGGGCAAGTCCACCTTCATCGACGCGCTCGGCACGTACCTCACCGGCCAGGGGCACCGGGTGGCCGTGCTGGCCGTCGACCCCTCCTCGACCAGGACGGGCGGCAGCATCCTCGGCGACAAGACCCGGATGGCCCGGCTGTCGGTCGATCCGGCCGCGTTCATCCGCCCGTCGCCGACCTCCGGCACGCTCGGCGGCGTCACGAAGGCGACCAGGGAGGCCATGGTCGTGGTGGAGGCCGCCGGGTTCGACGTGGTGCTGGTCGAGACCGTCGGGGTCGGGCAGTCGGAGACCGCCGTGGCCGACATGGTGGACACGTTCCTGCTGCTCACCCTGGCCCGTACCGGCGACCAGCTCCAGGGGATCAAGAAGGGCGTGCTGGAGCTGGCCGACGTGATCGCGGTCAACAAGGCCGACGGCGAGTACGAGCTCGCGGCCAGGAAGGCGGCCAGGGAGCTGGCCGGAGCGCTGCGCATGCTCCGCTCGGATGCCGGGCCGCCGCCCGTCCTGACCTGCAGCGGGCTCACCGGCGACGGCCTGGAGGAGCTGTGGCGGCGGATCCTGGCCCACCAGGACTCGCTGGACCTGGCCGCCAAGCGCCGCCGTCAGCAGGTCCAGTGGACCTGGACGCTGGTCCGCGACCGCCTGCTCGCCGAGCTGCGCCACGACCCCGAGGTGGCGGCGATCACGGCGGAGGTCGAGCGGGAGGTGCTGGCGGGGGAGCTCACTCCCGCGCTCGCCGCCGACCGCCTGCTGTCGGTGTTCAAGCGGCCCTGACATCCGGCCGTGGCTGTTCGAGTGGCCCTGACGTCCGGCTGTCGGTGTTCGAGCGGCCCTGACGTCCGGCTGTGGGTGTTCGAGCGGCTCTGACGTCCGGCGGCGGGCGCCCGGAGCTCTCCACTCCCCGGAGGAACAGACTTGCGCCCGGGGGAGAAATATCCCCATCCACAGCGTCATCTCCGATCCGACGGCTTGAGCGGGACATGTCACGATGTCGCGCAACCGACGTGGGGAGAAGCGCAGATGTGTGCGGAACCGATGCTGCCCGGAACGGTCGCGGAGGCCCTGGAGGAGTACGGTCGCCTGCTGGCCGAGCACGGCATCACCTGAGGCGAGCCGGAGGTCCACTACGTGAAGTTCTTCGCCCGGCGCAGGGTGCTGCCGCCCTCGCTGTTCGGCACGTTCTGGCGCCTGGCCTTCGAGGAGGCCGCGCGGCTGCATCCGGGGCAGCCGATCGACCGGCTGGCCGCCCACCTCGCCGAGCCCGACTACGACCGGGTGCTGCGCGACGCCCTCGCCGGCGAGCTGCCGCCGCACCTGACCGCGCTGCGCGTCGGCCCCGACCGGATCGAGCTGCGCGGAGCGCCGATCACCGTCCTGACCCCGGGAGAGCCGTACTCGGGCCCGCGCGGGGTGGGCGCGGTGCCGGTCGCGGACGCCCGGCCCGCGACGGCCGTTGAGGCGCCGCCGCCGCCCTCCGGACGCGGTGCGGAGAAGATCTTCCTGCTCGTCGACTCCTCCCGCGACACCCCCTGCCCGGTCAGCGTGGACGACGCCCGCCGCGAGCTGGCCCCCCACGGGGCCTGGCTGGTCGAGGCCGACGCCGGCAGCGTGATCATGGCCGACGGGCAGCGCGTCCGGCTCGATCCCCTGCTGCGCCCGGTCCCCGCCGCCCGGCTCACGCTGGTGGCGGGGGAGCCGTGCCGGTGGAGCGTCGCCTCCCGGGACGGCCGCGGCTGGTACCCGCCCGGCGTCCCGGCCCGGCACGACTACCACGGCAGGCCCTACTTCCACGGTGACGGCCGCACCCTCGACGTCCCGGCCGAACCGCTGACGATCACCGTCACCCGGGGCATGGAGTACACCGAGTCCGCCCTGGACGTCACCCTGGTCCCGGGCGAGGAACGCGTGGTCCGGCTCACCCCGGAACGCCTCTACGACGCCGCCGCCCGCGGCTGGTACGGCGGAGACCTGCACGTCCACCTCAACTGGGCCGGCGACCTGGTGGGCCTGCCCGCCGACGCGGCCGGCGCCCAGCTCGGCGAGGACCTGCACGTGCTCAACCTGCTCGCCGGGAACGTCTCAGGGCCGCGCGTCTACGACCGGGAGGCCCTCGACCACTGGGCGGGGGAGGACCTGCCCTGGTCCGACGCCACCCACCTGGCCCGCATGGGCGTCGAGTACCGCAACGATCTGCTCGGCCACGTCTACGCCTTCGCCCCGGAGCGCGCGCCGGGCCGGTTCCACACCGGGTTCGCCGGCGACGCCGACTGGCCGCCGAACGCCGAGGGGCTGCGCGAGCTGCGCGGCCTCGGCGCGGTCCTCGGCTACAGCCACCCCTTCGCCACGCCGCTCGCCGACGGCGATCCGCCCATGGCCGTCGTCTCCCCGGCGCCGCGCAACTGCGCGGCCCGCGAGCTGGTCGCCGACGCCGCGCTCGGCCTGGTGGACAGCCTCGACGTGCTCACCCACGCCTCGATCCCGTCCACGGCGGCCGTCTACCGGCGGCTGATCGGCGCCGGCAACCGGCTCGCCGTCACCGCCGGGACCGACTCGATGATCTCCTTCACGCGTTCGGACAACCAGTCCAACCCGCCCGGCTGGGCCCGCGTCTACGCTCGGGTGGAGGGTGAGCTGACCGCCCGCGCGTTCGCCGACGCGGTACGGTCGGGCCGCACGTTCGCCACCACCGGCCCCTGGCTGGAGCTGACGGTGGACGGGCACGGCCCCGGCCACGTCATCGACGCCCGCCCCGGCGACCTCGTCCGGGTCACCGCCACCGCGATCGGCCCGGAGGTGGCCGCCGTGCGCGTCCGCACGGCCGAGGGCGTCCGCGCGGGCGCGGAACGGCTCCCTGCCGGCGAACGGCTCCGGGACGGCGAACGGCGCCCGGACGGCGAGGAGCGCCTGACCGTGACGGCCGACCTGCGCGTGGACGAGCCGACGTACGTGCTGGCCGAGGTCGTGTGCGACCCCCACCCGCGCACCATGACCGGCACCGGCTACGCCCTGACCAGCCCCGTCTACGTGGACCTGGCCGGCCGCCGGGTGGCCAGGCGGGACGACGTGCGCTGGTGCCTGGAGTGGCTGGACCTGCTGGAGGAGCTGATCAGGTCGCACGCCCGCCTGACCGCCCCCGGCCAGCTCGCCGACCACGTCGCCCTGCTGGACCAGGCCAGGGAGATCTACCGCGACCGCCTGTCCTGACTCCGGCGCGATCCCTGACCCCGGCGCGGTCCCTGGCCTCTCGCGGTTTCCGACCCCTGTGCGACCCCTGTGCGACCCCTGACCCACTCGCGTTTCTGGCCGCCTGTGCTAGATTTTGGCCATGCGGTCAGAAAATCAGTCGGGCGGCCAGAAGGCGCGCTCGTTCATCGAGGAGGCCAGGCGGGCGCAGATCATCGCCTCGGCCGTGGAGGTGATCGCCGAGGTCGGGTTCGGTCAGGCGTCGCTGGCGCGCATCGCCCAGCACGCGGGCATCAGCAAGGGCGTCATCTCCTACCACTTCGCCGGCAAGGAAGAGCTGATGGAGGAGGTGGTCAACAGCGTCTACGGCGAGATCGCCGCACACGTCATGGCGCGGATCGAGGGCGTCGAGGGCCCCACCGCGATGTTGCGGACGCACATCCTCGCGGTCACCGAGCACATGCGCGGGCACCGCACCCGGCTCAAGGCCCTCGGCGAGATCTTCTACAACCTGCGCACCGCCGACGGTCAGCCGCGCTACGGCGTGAAGGCCAACGAGGAGCTCTACCAGGCGATGGAGCAGATCTACGCCTACGGCCAGGCCACCGGCGAGTTCCGCGACTTCGACCGGCGCGTCATGGCCATCACCCACTCCTCCGCCATCGACAACATGTTCGCCTACTGGGTGGCGAACCCCGACCACGACCTCGACGCGCACGCCGCGGAGCTGGCCGACCTGTTCGAGAGGGCATGCAGGCGATGAAGACCGAGACCGGCACGAGACTCCTCGCGATCGACAACCTGCGCGTGCTGCTGACCGCGCTGGTCGTCGCCCATCACGTCGCCGTCACGTACGGCAACATCCCGATCTGGTACTACGACGAACCGGCCACCGACCCCTCCGGGGTGGCGCTCGACCTCCTGGTGGTCTTCAACCAGGCGTTCTTCATGGGGTTCTTCTTCCTCATCTCCGGCTTCTTCACCCCCGGCTCCCACGACCGCAAGGGCGGGCGGGCGTTCGTCCGCGACCGGCTGGTCAGGCTCGGGGTGCCGTTGCTGGTCTTCGTCCTGCTGCTGCGGCCGCTGCTGACGCTCGGCGACCACGGCATGCCGTTCTGGAAGTGGTACGTCGTCTCGTGGGACCCGGGGCCGATGTGGTTCGTCGAGGTGCTGATCGTCTTCGCCCTGATCTACGCGTGGTGGCGGCGTGCGGGCAGGTCCGGCGGGCAGGCGGCCGGGGCGCCGAGTCTGAAGGGCGTCGTGCTGTTCACCCTGGGGCTGGCGGCGGTCACCGTCCTGTGGCGCGTCCCGGTGCCGCAGGGCACGTACGTGCCGGTGCTGGGCTTGCCCACGCCCTACTTCCTGCCGCAGTACGCGGCGATGTTCACGGCCGGCGTGATCGCCTTCCGGCGTGGCTGGTTCGAGGCGCTGCCCAGGCGGGCGGCCCGCGCCGGGTTCGCCGTCACGGGCGTGGCGAGCCTGGTGCTGCTGCCGGTGTCGAGCCTGACCACGGGCCTGGTGGCGTCGGCGGCCATGGCCCTGTGGGAGTCCGTGGTCGCCGTCGGCATGATCGTCGGGCTGACGGTGCTGTTCAGGGAGCGGTTCGCCGGGCAGGGGCCGCGCGGCAGGTTCCTGGCCGGCAACGCCTACGCGGTCTACGTCATCCATCCGCTGGTGCTGGTCGCCGTGGCCTGGGCGGTGCGGGGGCTGCACGCGGCGGCGGTCGTCAAGTTCGCCCTCGTGCTGGCGGTGTCGCTGCCGTTGTGCTGGGGGCTGGCGTACGCGGTCCGGTCGTTGCCGGGGGCCAGGCGCGTTCTCTGACTGCGGGCTTGACTTTGGGCCTTGCCGGGCCCTTGGCGGCGTGCCACCATCGCGCTAACTCTTAGGAAACTTTCTTAAGAGATTCCGTGAAGGGAAGTGATCGGGGTGCGCCGGAGCCTGACGCTGTTCGCCGCCGCGCTGCTGGTGGCGGGCGTCCTGTCGGCCGTCGTGCCGGCCCCGCCGGCCGGGGCGGCCACGTGCGCGACGCCGTGGAACGCCTCGACGGCCTACAACGGCGGCGCGGTGGTGTCCCGCGGCGGGCACAACTGGTCGGCCAGGTGGTGGACGCAGAACGAGACCCCCGGCACCGCCGCGGTCTGGGCCGACCAGGGCGCCTGCGGCGGCGGCGGTACCCCCACGCCCGGCTGCGACCACCCGAACTGGGTGGCCGGCCGGTACTACGCCACCGGCAGCATCGTGCGATACACCGACGGCAACTATTACATCGCCGTCCACGACAATCCCGGCTACGACCCCGTGATCAGCACCTGGTACTGGGACCCTTACGCGTGCGACGGCGGCGGCACGCCCACCGACCCGCCGGACCCGGGAGGCTTCGTGGTGAGTCAGGCGCAGTTCGACCAGATGTTCCCCGGCCGCAACTCCTTCTACAGCTACAGCGGCCTGACCACGGCGATCGCCGCCTTCCCCGCCTTCGCCGGGACCGGCTCGGCCACCGTCAGGAAGCAGGAGGCCGCCGCCTTCCTGGCCAACGTCAGCCACGAGACCGGCGGACTGGTCTACATCGTCGAGCAGAACACCGCGAACTACCCGCACTACTGCGACGCGACCCAGCCCTACGGCTGCCCGGCCGGGCAGGCCGCCTACTACGGCCGCGGGCCCATCCAGCTGAGCTGGAACTTCAACTACAAGGCCGCCGGC
>NZ_JBSFGJ010000067.1:0-31777 GCF_053596515.1 Nonomuraea sp. NPDC001684 | reverse complement strand
GCCTGGCCCCGGGGGGCCGGCTCGACCGCGGCGGCTACGACACGGGCGCCCTGCGGATGCTCGACATCCCCGCGGCCACCTTCCACCGCGCCTACAACGCCGTGGCCAACTCGACCCTGTGGTTCGTCAACCACCTGCTGTACGACATCCCCAACTCCCCCAGTTTCGGCACCAAGTTCCGGCGCGAGTGGGAGTCCTACCGCGACTACAACGGCGCGTTCGCGCTGGCGCTGGCCGAGGAGGCCGGGCACGGCGCGCGCGTGATGGTCCAGGACTACCACCTGACGCTCACCCCGGCGATGCTCCGCGCCGAGCGGCCCGACCTGCGCATCGCCCACTTCAGCCACACGCCGTGGGCGCCTCCCGAGTACTTCTCCCTGCTGCCCGACGCGGTGACCAGGGAGGTGCTCGACGGCATCCTGGGGGCCGACCACGCGGGCTTCCTCACCGCCCGGTGGGCGGCGGCGTTCATGGACTGCTGCGAGGCGCTGCTGGGCGCGCGGGTGGACCGCGCGGCCGGCACGGTCACCCACGAGGGCAGGACGACCCGCGTCGGCGTGCACAGCCTGGGCGTGGACGGCGCGGCCCTGTGGGCGCGGGCCTGCGAGCCCGACGTCGAGTCGCACATGGCCGCGCTGGCCGAGCAGGTGGCCGGACGCCGGCTGATCGTCCGCATCGACCGCACCGAGCTGTCCAAGAACATCGTGCGCGGGCTGCTGGCCTACCGCGAGTTCCTGGCCGCCCATCCGGAGTGGCACGGCAAGGTGGTCCACCTGGCCTTCGCCTACCCCAGCCGGCACGACCTGCCCGAATACCGCGAGTACACCGCGTCGGTGCAGCGCTGCGCGCGCGAGATCGAGGACGAGTACGCCACCGAGGACTGGGACCCGGTCATCCTCAACGTCAACGACGACTACCCCCGCTCGCTGGCCGCCTACCGGCTGGCGGACGTGCTGCTGGTCAACCCCATCCGCGACGGCATGAACCTGGTCGCCAAGGAGGGGCCGGTCCTGTCGCCGCGCTGCGCCCTGGTGCTCTCGCGCGAGGCGGGGGCGGCCGCCGAGCTGGGCCCGTACGCGCTGGTGGTCAACCCCTACGACGTGAGCGGCACGGCAGACGCGCTGCACGAGGCGCTGGTGATGCCCGAGGACGAACGCCGGCGGCGGCGCGACCGGCTGCACGAGGCGGCCACCGCGCTGCCGCCGCACAAGTGGCTGGAATCCCAACTCGACGCCCTGCTTTAACATGAGAAGTCGGGTTCACTGCCAATGACGGAGGCTGCCGGGTGTCGACGGTCTCAGTGCCCATCAGACTCGTCCGGGACCGTCCGACCTGGCTCATCTACTTCCTGCTCGGCACGTTCGCCACGTTCGTGTACGGCCTGAGCGCCGCCCTCCCGCTGCTGCGCGCCGACCAGCGCACCACGGCCACCGTCGCCGGGCTGCACGGCACCGCCATGGCGGTCGGGACGATCGGCGCCGGGCTCGCGCTGCCCCTGCTCACCAGGCTGCTCGGCCGGCGCTCGACGTGCTGGTTCGGCCTGGCCGGGATGAACGCCGGCGTGCTGCTGGTCATGGCCGCCTCCGCGCTGCCCCTGACGCTGCTCGGCTACGGCGTGGCCGGCGGTTTCGGCTCGGTCATGCTCTACGCGGCGATGGCCGAGCTCAGCGACCACCACGGGGCCGCGGGACCGGCCGCGCTCAGCGAGGCCAACGCCGTGGGCGTGCTGGTGGGGATGGTGGCGACGTTCGTGCTCAGCCAGGTGGCGCAGAGCGCGCTCGGCTGGCGGGCCGCCCTGCTGGTCACCCCGGCCGTCAGCGCCCTGCTGGCGCTGTCGCTGGGCCGCTCCTGGCCCGCGCCCCGGCGGGTCGCCGGAGGGCGGGGCGGCGCGGTCGCCGGGGAGGCCGTCCCGGCGCGGGAGGGCGGCGGGTGGCGCTTCCATCTGGCCGGGGGCGTGCTGTTCTGCTGCGTGGCGCTGGAGTTCACGTTCAACCTGTGGGCCGCCGACCTGTTCGCCCTCAGGACGGGCGTGCCGGCGGCCGTCGCGGCGACCGGGCTGACGGCGTTCGTCTGCGGCATGGCGGCGGGCAGGTTCGCGGGCGCGCAGCTCGCGCTGCGGCTGCCGGCCACGCCGCTGCTGGCCGGCGCTCTGGGGCTGATGGCCCTCGGCTGGGTGCTGTTCTGGGCGAGCACCGCGCCGATCCTGTCGTACGCGGGGCTGGCGCTGAGCGGGCTGGGCGCGTCGCTGCAGTTCCCGCTCGCGCTGAGCACGCTGATCGCCGCCTCGGGCGACCGGGCGGACCGGGCGGCGGCCGCCTCGCCCGTGTGGGCGGGCGCCGCCATGGCGATCGGCCCGCTGCTGCTCGGCGCGCTGGCCGACGGCTACGGCACCGGGAACGCGTTCCTGCTGGTGCCCGTGGTCATCGGCCTGGCGGTCGCCGGGGTGCTCATCTCCAGTCGGCGTACTTGAGCGTGTCGGCCAGGCCGGGCGTGTTCCACTGGTCGACGACGAGGATCCCGCTCTTCGGCAGGTACCACTCGCGCTGCGTGAAGCGGGCCTTGACGCCGCCGCCCGAGTAGCTGACGCACGTGGCCTGCCAGGCGTTGTAGGCGGCCTTGTGCCCGGCCCCCATCTGCCGGTAGCCCCTGGTGACCTTGGGGCCGACGACCTCGCCCCACTTGCGGTTGATCGGGCAGGGCTGCACGTCGCTGGCCGGATAGTACGGGTCCTTGCCCGTGTAGGGCCCGAACCCCTCGGCGCCCCGCTTGATCGCGGCGGGACCGAGGACGTAGAACGCGTCGCACTCGGGCGAGCCCCAGCCCTGCGGCTTGGCGCACCGCCCGGTGACCACCTGGACGACGTCGCCGCCCTTGCGGTGGACCACCCACTCGATCGGGATGTAGAGCGTCAGGCCGCCGCGCAGCTTGAGCTGCTGGGCGGGGGCGGCGGAGGCGGCGCCGGGGACGGCGAGCACGGCAGCCAGAGTGGCCAGAGCCGCGGCCGAGGCGGCGGCGAGAGATCGTCGTGACATGCGCACCAACGTAGGACCCGCCACTTGCAGCCCAATCACGAACGGCTGAAAGCCGCGAGCCGGCCCAGACGGCGCAAGGCCGCGAGCCGGCTCACGAACGGCTGGGCTCTAGGGACGGGTGAAGGCCGTCGTCAGCTCCCGCAGCAGCGCCACCACGCCGTCGGGCCCGTCGACCACGATGTCGGCCCGCTCGGCCAGCGCGGTCACCTCGGCCGAGCCGCTGCACACGGTCACGCCGGGCAGCCCCGAGGCGCGTACGGCGTCGAAGGCGGCCAGGTCGCCGAGGTCGTCGCCGACGAACATGACGGACCTGGCGTCCCGCTCGGCCAGGAACAGCCCGAGCGCGTGGCCCTTGTCCATGCCGGGCGGGCGCAGCTCCAGGACCATGCGTCCCGGCTCGATCACCAGGCCGTGTTTCGCGGCCAGCTCGGCCAGCGGCTCGCGCAGCACGGCGAGCGCGCCCTCGGGGTCGAGGGCGCGCCTGGTGTGCACGGCCACCGCCCTGCCCTTGTCCTCGATCACCACGCCGTGCAGGCCGAGCGCGTCGAGCAGCAGGGGCAGCTCGGCCCGGACGCGCGGCACGCCGGGCGGCGGCGGCGGCGCCGAGACGCGTCCGTGCTCCCACCGTTCGAAGCCGTAGTGGCCGAGCACCACGAGGCCGGGCACGTCGGCCAGGCCGGGCCCGAGTTCGAGCGCGGTGGCCGCCGGCCTGCCGGTCACGATGGCCACGGCGCCGACGTGCGCGCCCAGGTCGGCGAGCACGGCGGGGGCCTCGGGGTGGATCTTGGCGGAGGCGGGATCGGGCACGATCGGCGACAGGGTTCCGTCGAAGTCGAGCCCGATCACGGCGCCGGACGGATCTTTAAGGATCGCTTCCATACCAGGGATGTTCCTCACGCGGCTGCCGTACCCAGCCGGTCAGGGACGCATGCCGAGCCGTCTCGCCGCACGGTCGCGCTGACGGGTGGAGCGCAACCTTCGCAACCGTTTGACCAGCATCGGGTCCTGCTCCAGCGCCTCCGGTCTGTCGATCAACTCGCCGAGCAACTGGTAGTAGCGGGTGGCCGAGAACCCGAAGGTCTCCTTGATGGCCTGCTCCTTGGCGCCCGCGTGCCGCCACCATTGGCGTTCGAAGGCGAGGAGTTCGAGATCGCGGTCGTTGAGGGATGTCCGGGACGGTTCCTGGGCAGCACTGTCACCGCTGAGCGGTGCTCCCATGATGTCCTCCTCGGGAAGGGGCGTGCGACGATCACATCGCACGCTTCGCGGCCCGTGGCCAATCGTAATGTGCGATCTGCGGCTGTTCACGGCGGATTGCCGGACGTACAGTCACGAAATGTGACCCCAGTCATCACGCTCCTCACGGACTACGGGCTCGAAGACGGCTATGTGGCCGCCTGCCACGGAGTGATCGCCGGGATCGCGCCCGAGGCGCGGGTGATCGACGTGTGCCACCTCGTCCCGTCCGGCGACGTACGGCGGGGCGCGGCGATCCTCGCCCAGACCATCCCCTACCTGCCTGAGGGCGTCCACATCGGCGCGGTCGATCCCGGCGTGGGCGGCGCGCGGCGGTCGGTGGCGGTCGAGGCGGGCGGCCGGGTGTTCGTCGGCCCCGACAACGGGCTGCTGTCCTGGGCGGTGCACGCCAGCGGCGGCGCGCGGGCCGCGTACGCGCTCAGCAACGAGGAGCTCTTCCTGCGGCCGGTGTCGCCGACCTTCCACGGCCGGGACGTCTTCGCGCCGGTCGCCGGGCGGCTGGCCGGCGGCCTGGACCCGGCCGAGCTGGGCCCCCGGGTGCCGGTCGAGCGGCTGGTCACGCTGCCCGCGCCGACCTCGCTGCTGCGGGACGGCTCGGTGGAGGGCGAGGTCGTCTCGGTCGACCGCTACGGCAACACGCAGCTGTCGATCGCGGCCGGCGACCTGCAGGCGCTGGGCGTCCAGGTGGGCGACACGCTGGGGGTGTGGCTCGGGCGGCGGCAGCTCGCGATGCCCTTCCGGGCGACGTTCGCGGCGGTGCCGCCGGGCGAGCTGGTGGCGTTCACGGACTCGGCGGGGCTGATCGCCATCGCGGTCAACTACGGCGACGCGGCGCAGCGGCTGGGGCTCCCACCTGGGGCGCATGTCCGACTTTCGCCGACACCCTAGGGCGAATAGCCGCATAACATCAATTACTCCGCGTATCGGGCTGTTTACCGAAGCGTCGGAACGAATCATCGGCGGCGTGCCAGAATGCACGGCAGATCGGGCGTCCCTCCCCTCCCGTTCGAGGTTGACGTGTACCAACTGTCCGTCGTGCTGCTCTCCATCCTGTCCGTGTTCTGGCCGCAGGCCGACGCGCCCGTGCCGGAGCGCTGGCACGCCTGGCCGGTGACGCGGATCTTCCCCCTGGTCGTGCCGGGCCTCAGCCCGTCGGGGGCCAGGGTGACGTACGTGCTGGCGGGCGTGGCTCCCGAGGCGCCGTGCCGGGTGGCGTTCCAGCCCGCCGCGGTGCGACCGGGCTGCCTGACCGCCCTGCGGGCCACGTACGCCGACAGCACCCAGACGTACGTGGCCACCGTCGGCATCGCCGTGCTCGGCGGGCCGGGCCCCGGGACGTACCGCGGGGCGCGCCCGGCCACCGTGCGGCCCGTCGCCTTCCCCGGCGGGCCCGCCGAGCGGTTCGGCCGGCGGCAGTACGTCACTGGGGCGCTGGCCGGGTCCGGCGACCCCTACCTCGTGGCGACGGCCGCCGGGTACGCCGACGGGCGGGCGTACCGGCCGGGTGACCGCGCCGCGCCGCGGCTGCGCGCGGTCGCGCGGCAACTCGCCGAGGCGTTGTACCGGGCGCTGACCCGATGAGGGTGCTCGCGTCCCTGCTGCCGGCTCTGATCCTGGCGGCCGGGGTCGCGGGCGTGGCGTCCAGCGCCACCGACGACGTGCGGACGGCGGCCTCGCCGAGCGTCCCCGGCGGTGTGGGCGCCGCCGCGCGGGCCCGGCAGTGGCAGCTCGGAGCGCTGCGCGTGCCCAATGCCTGGCGGGAGAGCCGGGGCGCGGGCGTGCTGGTGGCCGTGCTGGACACCGGCGTGAACGGCCGCCACCCCGACCTGCGGGGGGCCGTCACCCAGGGCCCCGACCTGACCGGCGCGCCCCCGCGGCTCTGGGGGCACCACGGCACCGCCATGGCCGGCCTGATCGCCGGCCGCGGGCACGGCCGGGGGCGCGCGGAGGGCGTGGTCGGCGTGGCCCCCGCGGCGCGGGTGTTGTCGATCAGGGTCACCCTGGAGAACACCGACCCGCTGCGCGCCGAGCAGCGCGCCGGCCGCCGCGACGCCCTGGCCGCCGGCATCAGGTACGCGGCCGACCACGGCGCGGACGTGATCAGCATGTCCCTCGGCGGCGGCAGCGGCGCGTGGGAGGGCTCGGCGGCCGAGGAGGAGGCCGTGCAGTACGCGCTCGCCCGCGGCGCGGTCCTGGTGGCCTCGGCGGGCAACGACGGCGACACGGCCAACAGGAAGAACTTCCCCGCCGCCTACCCGGGCGTGATCGCCGTGGGCGCGGTGGACCGGCGGCTCAGGGTGGCCCCCTTCTCCAACCGCCAGGACTACCTGTCGGTGGTCGCGCCGGGCACGGACGTCGTCACGGCCGACGGCGGCGACGGGTACGTGGTGGGCGACGGCACCAGCTCGGCGGCGGCCATGGTCGCGGGCGTGGCGGCCCTGGTGCGGTCGGCCCATCCGGAGCTGTCGCCGTACCAGGTGCGCACGGCCGTCGAGCGCGGCACCAGGAGACGGCCCGCGGGCGGCCACAGCCCCGCCTACGGGCACGGGGTGGCCGACGCGCCGCTCGCCCTCCGGGAGGCCCGGCGGCTGGCCCACGGAAGGGTCTCACCGGCCGCCCGGCCCGGCCCGTACTTCGGGCGGGGACCGGCCCGGCCGCCCGCCTCCAGGGCGCCGGTCGTGGCCGGGATGGTGGTGCTGGCGGCGGCCATGTCGGCGCGGGTGGTCGCGACCCGGCGGCGGCGCCGGAGGGATTCACCCTAGCAAGCGCTTGTGTAATACTCCTGGCTATGACCTTAGCGATCGACGGCTGGTTCGCCATCGACGGGGACGGCGCCACCCACCTCATCGGCACCGCCTGCCTGACCTGCGGGACCGTCGCCTTCCCGCCGCAGCCCGGCCTGTGCCGCAACCCGCGCTGCGCGGGCGAGGAGACGGCCGAGGTCCGGCTGCCGCGGCGCGGGCGCGTCTGGTCCTACACCGAGGCGTGCTATCCGCCGCCGGAGCCGTACGTGGCGGCGGAGCCGTACCGGCCGGTCACGCTGGCCGCCGTCGAGCTCGACGACGCCGGGCTGGTGGTGCTCGGCCAGGTCAGGGACCTCACGGCCGGCGATCTGGAGGTGGGCATGGAGCTGGAGCTGGTGCACGGGCCGCTGGCCGACGGGCCGCTGGTGTGGATGTGGGGGCGGCCCTCGTGAGCGCGGTGGTGGTGCTCGGCGCGGGCATGCACCCATGGGGCAAGTGGGGACGTCCCTTCGCCGAGTACGGCGTCGCCGCCGCCCGCGCCGCCCTCCGCGACGCCGGCGTGGCCTGGACCGACGTCCAGTACGTGGTGGGGGCCGACACGATCAGGAACGGCTACCCCGGCTTCGTGGCCGGCGCCACCTACGCCCAGGCGCTCGGCTGGACGGGCGCCAGGATCGCCTCCTGCTACGCGGCCTGCGCGTCGGGGGCCCAGGCCGTGGACATCGCGCGGACCAGGATCATGGCCGGGCTGTGCGACGTCGCGCTCGTGGTGGGCGCGGACTCCACCCCCAAGGGCTTCTTCAAGCCGGTCGGCGGCGACCGGCACGACGACCCCGACTGGCTGCGCTTCCGCCTGCTCGGCGCGACCAACCCCGCCTACTTCGGCCTGTACGCCCGCCGGCGCATGGCCCTGTACGGCTCCACCGCCGACGACTTCGCCGCCGTCAAGGTCAAGAACGCGCGCGCCGGCTCGCTCAACCCCATGGCCCGCTACCGCCGCCCGGTCACGGCGGAGGAGGTGCTCGCCTCGCCCATGGTGGCCGACCCGCTGCGCCTGATGGACATCTGCGCCACCTCCGACGGCGGGGCCGCGGTCGTGCTGGCCTCGCAGGCGTACGCCAGGCGGCTCGGCGCGACGGCCCCGGTGCGCCTGGCCGCCGTCTCCACGGTGACCCCGACCTTCCCCAACACGATCCTGGAGCTGCCGAACTTCGCCACCGAGTCCTGCGCCGCCGTTCCCGCGCCCGAGAGGCCCTTCAGGGCCGCGATCGCGCACGCGGCCTACGAAGAGGCCGGCCTGGGCCCCGAGGACGTCTCCTTCGCCGAGGTGTACGACCTGTCCACCGCCCTGGAGCTGGACTGGGTCGAGGACGTCGGCCTGTGCCCGCCGGGCGAGGCGGACAAGCTGCTGCGGGCGGGCGAGACCGCGCTCGGCGGCCGGGTGCCGGTCAACCCGTCGGGCGGCCTGGCCTCCTTCGGCGAGGCGATCCCGGCCCAGGCGATCGCGCAGCTGTGCGAGCTGACGTACCAGCTGCGCGGCGCGGCGGGCGGGCGGCAGGTGCCGGGCGCGCGCGTGGGCCTGGCGGTCAACCAGGGGCTGTTCGGCCACGGCTCGGCGATCGTGGCCACCACGTGACAAGGCCCTCCGGGAGCGTCTCCCGGAGGGCCTCACGATCGCTCGCGGTCAGCCCGCGTGCACCACGTCGTGCGTCTCGGCGAAGTGACAGGCGCTCTCGTGCCCGGTCCCCGTCCGGATCTGCAGCAACGGCTCCTCCTCCGCGCAGATCTCCTGCGCCTTCCAGCAGCGGGTGCGGAAGCGGCAGCCCGACGGCGGGTTGGCGGGCGAGGGCGGGTCGCCCTGCAGGATGATCCGCTCGCGCTGCTCCCGGCCCTCGGGGTCGGGAACCGGCACCGCCGACAGCAGCGCCTGCGTGTACGGATGAGCGGGCTTGTCGTAGATCTCGACGTCCTTGCCGAGCTCGACGAACTTGCCCAGGTACATCACGCCCACCCGGTCGGAGATGTGGCGGACCACCGACAGGTCGTGGGCGATGAAGATGTAGGCCAGGTTGAACTCGTTCTGCAGCCGCTCCAGCAGGTTGATCACCTGGGCCTGGATCGACACGTCCAGCGCCGAGACGGGCTCGTCGCAGACGATGATCTCCGGCTGCAGCGCCAGGCCGCGGGCGATGCCGATGCGCTGCCGCTGGCCGCCCGAGAACTGGTGCGGGTAGCGGTTGATGTGGTCGGGGTTGAGCCCGACGACCTCCAGCAGCTCCTGCACCTTGCGGCGGCGGTCGCCCTTGGGCGCCACCTCCGTGTGGATCTCGTACGGCTCGCCGATGATGTCGCCGACGGTCATCCGGGGGTTCAGCGAGGTGTACGGGTCCTGCATCACCATCTGGATGTTGCGGCGCATGCGCTTGAGCTCGCCGCCCCTGGCCTTGGCGATGTCCTTGCCGTTGATCTTCACCGAGCCCGAGGTCGGCCGCTCCAGCGCCATCAGCACCTTGGCCAGCGTGGACTTGCCGCAGCCCGACTCGCCCACGATGCCCAGCGTCTCGCCCCTGTTGAGGTCGAACGAGACGCCGTCCACGGCCTTGATCGCGCCGATCTGCTTCTTGAGGACGATGCCCTGGGTCAGGGGGAAGTGCTTGACCAGGTCGCGAACCTCAAGGATGCGCTCACTGCCGTTCGCCATCGAGGACCTCCCTCCAGTAGTGGCAGGCGCTGCCACGCGTGCCGCTGATCTCGTAGAGCTGGGGGGCGGCGGTCACGCAGTTGTCCTGCCGGTACGGGCACCGGGGATTGAACGCGCACCCGCTCGGCAGGTCGAGCAGGTTGGGCGGCAGGCCCTTGATCGCGTACAGCTCCTGGCCCTTGAGGTCCACCCGGGGGATGGACTCCAACAGGCCCTTCGTGTACGGGTGCGCCGGCGACCGGTAGATGTCGTGCACCGGGGCGTTCTCCACGATCCGGCCGGCGTACATGACCGAGATCTTGTCGGCCACGTCCGCCACGACGCCCAGGTCGTGGGTGATCAGGATCATGCCCATCTGGCTCTCGCGCTGCAGCTCGGCCAGCAGTTCCATGATCTGCGCCTGGACGGTCACGTCCAGGGCGGTGGTCGGCTCGTCAGCGATCAGCACCTCGGGGTCGAGCGCGATCGACATCGCGATCATGATGCGCTGCCGCATGCCGCCCGAGAACTGGTGCGGATAGTCGTTGACGCGCTGACGGGCGGCCGGGATGCGGACCTTGTCCATCAGCTCGACGGCCTTGTTCATGCCGTCCCGCTTGGACATGCCGCGGTGGACCCGGAACATCTCGCTGATCTGCCAGCCCACGGTGAACACCGGGTTGAGCGCCGAGAGGGCGTCCTGGAAGACCATCGCGATGCGCTGGCCGCGCACCTGGGTGCGCGCGTCCTCCGAGAGCTTGAGCAGGTCGGTGCCCTTGAAGCGGATCTCGCCCTTGGGGATGACGGCCGGCGGCATGTCCAGGATGCCCATGATCGCCTGAGCGGTCACGGACTTGCCCGAACCCGACTCGCCGAGCACCGCCAGCGTCTCACCGGGGTTGACCGTGTAGCTCACGCCGTTCACCGCGCGCACGACGCCCTGACGCGTACGGAACTCCACGTGCAGATCGTCAACCGCGAGCAGCGGTTCGTCGCCCAGCCCTCCCTCGGCGGGCAACACGTCTGTCGACGTCTTCTTCACTTGATCCCCCCTTCTACCTGAGCTTCGGATCGAGAGCGTCACGCACGGCGTCGCCCAGCATGATGAACGCGAGCACCGTGATGCTCAGGAACAGGGCCGGGAAGAACAGCGGCAGCGACGCGTCGAGGAACCGCGGCCGGGCGTCGGCGATCATGAGGCCCCACGAGATGTCCGGCGACTGCACGCCGACCCCGAGGAACGACAGCGCCGCCTCCGCCGCGATGTAGCCGCCGAGGTTGATCGTGCTGACCACGATCACCGGCGCCAGCGAGTTCGGCAGCAGGTGCTTGAACATGATGCGCCACTGGCCCGCGCCCACCGCCCGCGCGGCGACCACGAAGTCCTGGCTCTTGGCCGTGATCACCGAGGCCCGCATGATGCGGAACACCATCGGCCAGCCGAGCACCGCCAGGGCCGCGATGACCAGCATGATGCTGTTGATGCCGCTGTCGCGGAAGGTCGCCGCGATCAGCAGGGCGCCCAGGATCGGCGGGATGGCGAAGAAGATCTCGGTGACCCGGGAGGAGACCGAGTCGATCAGGCCGCTGCGGAAGCCGGCGAACAGGCCGAGCAGGCCGCCCACGATCATGGTGATGATCGTGGTGGTCACGCCGATCACGATCGAGTTGCGGGCGCCGTAGATCGTCCTGGCGAACACGTCACACCCCTGGCTGTCCTTGCCGAACGGGTGCCCCACGCTGGGGAGCTGCCGGGCGGTGGACAGGTCGCAGGTCTGGGCGTTGGTCGGGTCGATCGAGGTGAACAACGACGGCCAGAACGCCATGACCAGCAGGATCGCGATCAGCACCGCGGAGATGATGAACATCGGCCGGCGGCGCAGGTCGTACCAGGCGTCGGTCCACAGGCTGGCGGGCTTCTCCTGCTTCTGCTTGCCGCGCCTGCCCTGCTTGTCGGGGGACGGTGGCGCCGGGGCCTCCGTGACCAGCGACTTCGCTTCCGGCAGCATGGGCCCGACGTTTGCTTCGTTACTCATAGCGGATCCTCGGGTCGAGCACTGCGTACAACATGTCGACGACCAGGTTGGCCAGGATGTAGATCAGCACCAGCACGGTCACGATGCCCACGACGACCGGCTGTTCTCGCAGCAGGATCGAGTTGAACAGCTGGTTGCCGATGCCCGGCAGGTTGAAGATCGTCTCCGTGATGACCGCGCCGCCCATCAGGTTCCCGAGGTCGGCGCCGAGGTAGGTGACCAGCGGGATCAGGGCGTTGCGGAGCCCGTGCCTGCCGATGACGCGGCGTTTGGCCAGACCCTTGGCGGTGGCCGTGCGGATGTAGTCCGCGCGCAGCGTCTCCACCAGGCTCGTCCGCGTCAACCTGGTGAGATAGGCGATCGACGTGCCGGCGAGCACGAAACCGGGCAGCAGGTAGCTGCGGAACCCGGCCGAGATGCCGGCCACGGGGAAGATGTCGCTTCCCGTCCACAGCTTGAGCTTGACTCCGAGCACGAGCTGCAGCACGAAGCCCGTCACCAGCGTGGGGACGGAGATCAGCAGCAGCGTCGAGGCGAGGATGGCGGTGTCGGAGGCCCTGCCGCGGCGCAGCGCCGCCCACAGGCCGAGGCCGACGCCGATGATGGCCTCCATGACGAGCGCGGTCAGCGCGAGGTTCAGCGTGACCTGGAACTTGCCGGCCATGAGCTGAGAGACCGGGATCCTGGAGAAGGTGGTCCCGAAGTCGCCGTGGAGGAGCACGCCGCTGAGGTAGTACCAGTACTGCAGCAGCAGCGGATCATTCAGGTGGTACTGGTCGCGCAGGACCTCGGCCACAGCCGGGTCCAGGCGCTTCTCGCCCGCCAGTGCCTGGATGGGGTCGCCGGGCAGGGCGAAGACGATCGCGAAGATGAGTAGCGTGGCGCCGAGCAGGACGGGTATCGCCTGCAGCAGTCGCCTGATGACATAACGGCCCATTCAAGCCCTCCGGTACATGCGTGGAGGCAGTCACCCTCGTAGCCGCGGTTTGCCCGGCCCCAAAGTGACTGCCTCCAAGCTCAGTCCTCCGATGGGCGGACGGCAAGAGCCGTCCGCCCGGCGAATGACGTCAGGCCTTCTCGATGTCGGCCCACTGAACCTGGTTGAGCAGGTTCAGCTTGACGCCCTTGACCTTGGCGGAGTGTCCGAAGTTGCTCCGGTAGAAGTACACCGGGATGTACGGCATGTCCTTGATCAGGATGTCGTCGGCCTGCTGGTAGAGCTTGAGGCCCTCGGCGGCGTCGGCGGCCTGGTCGCCCTTGGCGACGATGTCGTCGAACTCCTTGTTCTCGTAACCGCCGTAGTTCGAGCCGGTCGAGATGGCCTGGGTGCCGAAGATCGGCGTCAGGTAGTTCTCGGCCGACGGGTAGTCGATCGACCAGCCCATGCGGAACAGGCCCTTGTACTTCTTGGCGTCCAGGTCGTCCAGGATGGCCTTGAAGTTCTCGAACGGCTTCGGCGTGACCTCGATGCCCAGGTTGGCGCGGAGGTTGTTGGCGACGGCCTCGATCCACTCCTTGTGGCCGCCGTCGCCGTTGTAGCCGAGCTCCAGCTTGGCCGGGCCCTTGGCGTCGGCGTAGAGCTTCTTCGCCTCGGCCGGGTTGTACGTGCAGGCCGTGCAGGCGCCCTGACGGTAACCAGGGATGGCCGGGTTGATGAAGTCGTCGGCCGGGGCGCGGGTGCCCGCGAAGACCGTCTCGGTGATGGTCTTGCGGTCGATGGCCATGGAGATGGCCTTGCGCACGTCCGGGTTCTTGAACTCGGGGTTGTACTTCAGCGGGACGCCGATGTAACCGACAGAGGCGTCGGGCTCGTCGAAGTAACGGTCGCCGAGGACGGACTTGGCGGTCGCGATCGCCGAGGCGGGCAGCGAGTCGTCCACGTCCAGGTTCTCGGCCTGGAGGTCCTGGAAGGCGGTCTCGGCCGAGCTGTAGATCTTGAACTGCAGCTTGGTCCAGTTCTTCGGCTTGGCGCCGGGGAACTTGTCGTAGACCGTCATGTCGATGGTCTGCGCGCCGCCCTTCTTGTAGGGCTTGTCGACCTTGAACAGGCCCTGGCCGATCGGCTGCTCGCCGTAGGCCTGGGTCACCTTGCCGTCGGCGCCGAGCGCGGAGGCCGGCAGCGGGTAGAAGGCGGTGTACCCGAGCATCGTCTTGAACTGCGAGAACGGTGCGGACAGCGTCACCTCAAGGGTGCTGTCGTCGACAGCCTTGAGGCCCTTCATCTCCTTGGCCGTCGGCGTCTTGCCCTCGCCCGGGTGGACGTCGGCGAAGCCGTCGATGCGGGAGAAGAAGGCGGAGGAGCTCATGGCGTTGTCCTGGTTGGCGCCATAGTTCCAGGCCCGCGCGTAGTCAGCCGCGGTGACCGGCTTGCCGTCGTGCCAGGTGTAGCCGGACTTGAGCTTGATCGTCCAGACCTTGCTGTCCTGGGTGGTGATCGACTCAGCGGCCTCTTCAACCGGCTGCTTGTTCTCGTCGTACTTGACGAGCGGCGAGAACACCGCGGCGAGGACTTCGGAGCCCTCGGTCTCGGTGGTGTTCAGCGGGTTGAGGAGCTCCTGAGGCTCACCGATCTCCATGCGGACCGGCGTTTCGCCGCCGCCCGCGGCAGTGCCGCCGTCCGAGGCACCGCCGCCACACGCGGCAACCGCGAGGGCGAGCAGCGCGGTACCGGCGACGATCTGTGCGCCCTTAGTAACACGCATGGTGAAAAAAATCCTCCCTCTACAGGTGGGCGACAGCGCTGAGCTGCGGTGATGGTAAGCAGCCTGACGGGGGGTTCCTGGTATCCCCCGGATTTGGCTGACATGGTCAAACCAGCCGACGCCCTGCCAGTCGATCGCGACTATCCCTTACTACTTGCCACCAGCGAGTCTCTGGCGCGTTGCAGTTCGGTCACACGTGCGCCAATCCAGCGTCACAGACATTCTTCCTATAACTCTACAAACACCCCAGGGATGCTCAAACAGGTCAAGCCTCGACGTGAACGGCGGATGAAAATTACCCCCTACAGGACCGTGGTCGCGCCCTTCCCGCCATGGCCCGCCTCGCTGGGCTACGGTTGAGCGAGTCTTGACGGCACCTTGGAACCTGGCGCCCCAAGACTCCGTCCAAGCATCTGCCGCGTCCCTCGCGGCAGGCACCCCACCGACCTGGATCCAATAGAGTCCTAGCCATGAGCCAGCCGGAATCCGCTGTCGCGGACGCCCAGGCGGGCGGCCGAAGCGGGCAGGAGCCGCTGGCCAAGCTCGCCGAGAGATACGGACTTCGCCGTGCCATCGCGCGGCCGAGGTTCCCTGTCTATCTGCGCCAGCTCTGGGAGCGGCGACACTTCATCCTGACGTACGCGACGTCCCGCAACGTCTCGAAGTACTCCAGCTCGGCCCTGGGCCAGCTGTGGCAGGTGCTGACCCCCCTCCTGAACGCCGGCATCTACTACGTGATGTTCGGCGTCATCCTGGGCGGCCGGGGCGGCATCGAGAACTACCCGGCCTTCCTGCTGACCGGGATGTTCGTCTTCACCTACACCCAGCGCGTGGTCACGGCGGGCGCCAAGTCGATCTCCGGCAACCTGTCGATGATCCGCGCCCTGCACTTCCCGCGCGCGTCGCTGCCGCTGGCGTACACGATCCAGGAGCTGCAGCAGCTCGCCATCTCCATGGGCGTGCTCCTCGTCATCGTGACGGCCACCGGCGAGTGGCCCACCTGGTTCTGGCTCATGATCCCGGTGGTGCTGGCGCTCCAGACGATGTTCAACATCGGAGCCAGCCTGGTGATCGCCCGGATGGGCGCCCAGATGCGCGACCTCAACCAGTTGCTGCCGTTCATCACCCGCACCTGGCTCTACGCCTCGGGTGTCTTCTTCTCGATCCAGGACAAGGTGGTCGGGTCCGCGAAGCTGCCCCAGTGGGTCGCCGACGTGATGTACCTGAACCCGACGGCTTCCTACATCGAGTGGATGCGCGACATCCTGATCAAGAGCTACCACCCGCAGAACGGGCACTACCCGCCGACCATGGTGTGGGTGTCTTGCGTATTCTGGGCAGTGTTCTCACTCGGCTTCGGCTTCTGGTACTTCTGGCGGTCCGAGGAGAGGTACGGGCGTGGCTGAACTGACCGAGGAGCTGTCACAGGTGAAGGGCGAGGAGCCCGCCGTCCCCGGCAAGGACGTGAGGGTGCACCCCAACCCGGAGCCCCGGGGCAAGAGTCCGCTCGACGTTCCCACGGGCACCCCGACCGTCATCGTCGACGACCTGCACATCGTCTACCGCGTCTACGGCACGGCTACCGACAACGAGAAGGGCAACGCGGTCAACGCCCTCACGCGCCTGCTGAAGCGCCAGGGCCGTCCGCAGATGAAGGAGGTCCACGCCGTCAAGGGCGTGACCTTCGTGGCCTACCACGGCGACGCCATCGGCATCGTGGGCCGCAACGGGTCGGGCAAGTCCACGTTGCTGCGCGCCATCGCCGGCCTGCTCCCGCCGCACGAGGGCGCCGTCTACACCGACGGCCAGCCCTCGCTGCTCGGCGTCAACGCCGCGCTCATGCGCGAGCTGACCGGTGAGCGCAACATCGTCCTCGGCTGTTACGCCATGGGCATGACGCCGGCGGAGGTCAAGGAGAAGTACCAGGAGATCGTCGACTTCTCCGGCATCGACGAGTTCGTCCAGCTGCCCATGTCCACGTACTCGTCGGGCATGGGCGCGCGGCTGCGCTTCGCCATCTCCTCGGCCAAGACCCACGACGTCCTGCTCATCGACGAGGCCCTGGCCACGGGCGACCGCGAGTTCCGCAAGAAGAGCGAGGCCCGCATCCGGCAGATCCGCGAGTCGGCCGGCACGGTCTTCCTGGTCGCCCACGACCTCAAGGTCATCGAGGAGACCTGCAACCGGGTCATCTGGCTGCACAAGGGCAAGATCCGGATGGACGGCGACCCCAAGGAAGTCATCGCCGCCTACAACAAGGGCTGAGCCCGCCCGCTTTTCGATCACCTGCGCGAAACGTGGGTGACTCGCGCGCCGAAACACTGACAGCGTGACTGCCGTTCCGATAGTATTCGAACGCGAATTCGATCCAAGGAACGCTGATGGAGTGGGGGCGCGCGATGGGAGAGCTTTCGGCCGCGATCGACCACCTGGCCATCGAAGACGTGGCCGAGATCCCCAGGATGCAGCTCGCCGAGCAGCTGCTGGAGCTTCACTGGCAGATGGCCCGGTTGCAGGCCCAGATAGCCCGGCGCACCGGCGTCCGGCTGCCCTAGAGGCCCGCGCCGGACAAGGGGGGACAAGAGAAGGCCGCCGACCCCGTGGCGGGGCCGGCGGCGGGCTCGGCGCGGCGCCGCTGCCCTGCAGTCAGCGGCGGCTCGCGCGTGAACCCCCGGGCTGGAGCGCATCCGCCCAGACCCGTGGCGGGCCCGTCCGCCCGAGCGGCGGACCCGCGACCGACGCGCGGCAGTGCCGTCGGGGCGCTCGGCACCTTGTGAGCGCACCCCATCGGCCTGTCCTGTCGGTGCGACGACGCCCCCGTCGTTCCGCAGGCGTCCACCGACGCCGGGGAGAGCGGGAACCCGCCGTCGCGGGAACAACCTGGCACCTGAACGCGGGCCACCTCACGGCCGTCACGGCCGGTTCGCGAACGTCGGCACCTTGGACGCCGGCGAACCGTCGCACGGCCCTCGGCGGGGCCGCGTGCGCGCGTCGTCACGTCATGTCCGGGACGCGCCCGCGCGGGTCACGTCCGCGACACGTCCGGGACGCGCCGCGCTCGCCTCAGTCGCGCACCCAGGAGCCCCGCACCGAGCTCGTCAGCGCGTCGCTGCTCCAGCCGAGGGCGGAGACCATGTCGCTGTAGGAGCCGGCGGCCTTGGAGCCGTTGGCCGAGACGAAGCCCGCGGTGTCCTGCATGAGCGGGGTGATCTCGTCGACGGACGCGGTCCGGGTGGTGCCCGGCAGCGCCTCGACGACCGGCGCGGCCTCGACGGGGGCGACCTGCCCGACCATCGGGGCCAGCTCGCCGCCGGACGCGTGCGGCAGGGCCATCCTGGCGGCGCGGGTGAGCCCGCCCATCCCGGACTCCATGGACAGGTCGCGCAGGCCCTTGGTGGCGCCCGTCATGCTCGTGGTGGCGGTGCCGGCCGTGCCGGAGCCCGTGCCGGGCAGCAGCGCGCCGCCGCCCACCTTGCCCATCGCGCCGCCGACCGAGGCCCCGGCCAGGGCGGTCATCGTGTCCATGGCGCCGCGCAGCGGGGCGCTCGTGCCGGTGAGCCCGCCGTTGCTCTGGGGCGCGCCCTTGACCAGCGGCTGCGCCATGCGGGCGCCGCCGAGCAGCGGCAGCGACTTGGCCAGGCCCCGGCCGCCGCCGCCGATCGCGCCGCTGCCGAGGATGGGCGACAGCTCGGGCAGCGGGCCGCTCGCCTGGGTGACGTCCTCGGCCGCGTTCGGCGTCATTGCCAGGCTGGCGCGCCGGTTCTCGTCGGCGATGTCGCGCGCCCTGGCCTCGCCGGCGGCGTCCGCCGCCTTGGCCTTGTTGGCCCCCGTCAGGCCGCCGAGGCCGCCGCCCAGGCTGCTGAGCAGCCCGCCGCCGAGCAGCCCGCCGAGCAGGTCGAGCGGGCCTCCGCTGGTGCCCCCGCCCAGGCCGTCCAGCGGGACGATCTTGGCGGTGTGAGTGAATTGAACTTCTGCTTGAGCTGGCACGGCCAAAGCCGCCGCCAAGCCGAATGCTGTGACGGCAACGGCCGCCTTGACTACTCGATTCATGATTGCCTTCCCGGCTCGTGATCGATCGCTCTCGAATGCGGTGGAAATGCGAATCGATAACCCCCGAATGCCGTGGCGCACACGCTATGGGCACCACACGAAGCGTGCTGTCACGGCTGAGCTACGGAAGCAGTTGTATCACTCACGGTGATCGCCCGCAGGCGGCCGGAAAGCCCATGTAGCAGGGTTTGCAGCCCGGTTACCGAGTAAAGGGGGAGCGTTGAGCGGAGAGACAAAACGGGAAATACCCCGGTTTTGATTTCGATTCCGCGCGGACCCGATCACCATCGGGACCGCGACACCGACGTGCGCCCGCACGGCCCGCGAACAAGTGGTCGCATTAACAAATGTCGCGGGCCGGGGGCGCACAATTCAGGGACGGTGGCGCGAGAACGCGACCACTCAGATGGGCAGCAAGGCGTCGGCCGGCTCGAACGGAAAACGCTCGGCGAACGCCGGCCGCAGATCCGTCAGCCAGACCGCCGACGGGTCGTACCGGGCGAAGAACGGCCGCCCGACCAGCTCCGGGTCGCGGGCCTGGATGAGATGCAGCACGAAGACGCGCTCACCGGCGATCTCGGTCACGCCGTCCACGCACACCTTGCCCGGCGTGGCCGACATGGACGGCCCCCGGACCGTACGGCAGAGCCCGGAGACGGTCGAGTAGGCGTCCCTGAAGATCTCGTACGCGCGGGCCAGCGGGACCGCGAAGTAGTCCTGCGGCCCGGTGTCGCGCTCGACGAACATGTAATAGGGAATCAGCCCCATCCGCAGCTGCCGCCGCCACATCGACGACCACACGGCGGGATCGTCGTTGATGGACCGGATCAGCGGCGCCTGGGTCCTGATGGTGGCCCCGCTGCCGAGGATGCGTTCGACCGCCGACTCCACCAGCGGCGACTCCAGCTCCCGCGGATGCGAGAAGTGGGCCATGAACGCCAGGTTCTTGCCGGCCTTCACCACCTCCTGGAACAGGCCGAGCGTGGCGTCGGCGTCGGGATCGGTGGTGAAGCGCTGCGGCCAGTAGGCCAGCGCCTTGGTGCCGATGCGGATCGATTCGAGCTGGTCGAGGCCGAGCAGCGGCTCGATGTAGCGCCTGATGACCGGCTCACCCATGATCATGGCGTCGCCGCCGGTGATCAGGACGCTGGTGACCTCGGGGTGATGGCGGATGTAGGACACCATCCGGTCGATGTCGTCGGAGGCGAACTTCAGGTCCGCGTCCCCGATGAACTGCGCCCACCGGAAGCAGTAGGTGCAGTAGGCATGGCAGGTCTGCCCCTGTTTAGGGAAGATCAGCACTGTCTCTGGATATTTGTGCTGCATGCCGGGCACTGGCTCGTCGCCCATCCGCGGGACGTTGAGCTCCTTCTGCCCGGCGGGATGCGGGTTGAGCTGCGCGCGTACGCGGTTGGCCTCGGCCTGGACCTCGCTGTTGGGCGCCTCGGCCTTGAGCAGATCGGCCAGCCTGGCCACGTCCGCGGCGGGAAGCATGTCCTCCTGCGGGAAGACGAGGCGGTAGATGGGATCGTCGGGCGCCGCCGACCAATCTATGAGTTCATCCACGACATAGGCGTTCGTCCGGAAGGGCAGCACCGTGGCCACGGCGCGGACCCTCAGCCGCTCCTCGTCGTCCAGCCCCGCCCGTCGCAGGAGCTCGTCGAGGTGCTTGGACGTGTACGCCTTGAAGCGTCGGGTACCTGCCTGGTTCAAGATCACTAGGCCTTTCCCATCTTTTTTGTTCGATCGCGTGTAAACCTCACGACCCAGTCGCGCGTCTACGGTTCTTAATATCCGGACGCGACGCGCCGCGTCCCCGGTTCCACTGGGCTCCAAGTTTCCTTGCAGGTTTGACACTCGCGACATATCGCGATTCGACATACACTGATTCATCGTGACCGAGGATCTCGATCTGCGCGCCTCCGACGCCGACCGCGACCGCGTCGCGGCCCTGCTGGGCGACGCGCTCGCCACCGGAAGACTCACCAGCGTCGAGCACGCCGACCGTCTGGAGATCGCCTACACGGCGAAGACGATCGGCGAGCTCGTCCCCCTCACCCGGGACCTGCCCGCGGTGTCCGCCCCGTCCGCCCTGCCCGAGGCCATCGAGCACCAGGTGATCAGCTCGAAGTTCAGCAAGATCGTGCGCAAGGGGCGCTGGGTCGCCTCCCGGCGCACCAGGCTGTCGGCCCGCTTCGGCGCCCTCGTCATCGACCTGTCCGACGCCGTGCTCCCCGGCAGGGAGATCACCATCGAGACCGACGCGAAGTTCAGCAAGATGATCGTCCGGGTGCCGGAGAACGCCCACGTGATCGACGAGGGCAGCTCGATCTTCGGCAAGCGGAACGTCAGCGGCGGCTCGGCGGGCGACGGCCCGCTGATCCGGGTCACCGGCTCGTCGAAGTTCTCCAAGGTCGTCGTGACCCGCGGCCTCGACGACTGGAACCTCCACTGACGGGCCCCCGCGACTGGAAGCGCCGCGCCGGGGAAGCAGGGAGGTCCACCCGCCGGTCGACCTGACATCCGGCCTGCCTACGATGCGGACATACACGAGCCCGCGTACCGGCCCGGCCGGGCGACGGCGGGCTCGTCTGTCCCACGAGGTGACCATTGTCCGACAGCAGGCCCGTCGCGCTCGACGCCATGGGCGGCGACCACGCTCCCCACGAGATCGTGGCCGGCGCGGTCCACGCCGTACGGGAGCGCAAGCTGCCCATCGTGCTCGTCGGCTCACCCCGCATCCTGTACGAGGCCCTGGCCGACCACGACGCCACCAAAGAGGTCCCCATCGTCCGGGCGGAAGAGGCCCTGGCCATGGACGAAGGCGCCCTGGCCAGCCTGCGCCGCCCGCGCTCCAGCATCGCCGTCGCCTGCCACCTCGTCCGCCGCGGCGACGCCTCGGCCGTGGTGTCGGCCGGCTCGACCGCGGGCATCGTCGCCACCGGCAGGCTCCGGCTCAAGGCCCAGCAGGGCGTCCTGCGACCGGCCATCGCCGTGGCCCTCCCGACCCTCCCCACCCCCACCCTCCTGGTGGACGCCGGCGCCAACGCCGAGGTCAAACCGGAGATGCTGGTGCAGTTCGCCCACCTCGGCGCGGCCTACGCCGAGCTGGCCTACGACATCCCCGAGCCCCGGATCGGCCTGCTCACCATCGGCAGCGAGGCGGAGAAGGGCAACAAGCTCGTCAAACGCGCCCACGAACTGCTGCAGTCCTCCCCCGGCATCCGCTTCACCGGCAACGTCGAGGGCCACGACCTGCTCACCGGCAAGGTCGACGTCGTCACCACGGACGGCTTCACCGGCAACGTCGCCCTCAAGACCATGGAAGGCGCGGTCCGGTACGCCTTCGGCGAGCTGGCCGAGACCATCGGCGAGAGCAGGATCGCCAAGTTCGGCGCGCTCATGCAACGCGGCCGCCTGCGCGAGCTGCGCAGACGTCTCGACGCCGAGGCCCACGGCGGCGCCGTCCTGCTCGGGCTGAACGGGACGGTGGTGATCGCCCACGGCTCCTCCAGGGCGCCCGCGATCAGCGCCGCCTGCCAGGTCGCCGCCGACCTCTCCGCGGGCGGCATCGTCGCCAGGATCGGCGACCGGGTCGCCGCCACGCATCGCTCACACAGACTCTGGTGACGCCGTAGTGTGTGAGACCGATCCACAGGAACGGGGGAAATGTGGACGGCCTCACCTCAGCACAGGTGGCGGGGGCGAAGACCAACGAGGTGCCGCGGCGGTCGAGCAGATCGCTCAGCGCGATCATCAGGGCGAACGTGTTCACCCTGTTCAACCTGGTCATCGGCGTGCTCTGGGCGCTGATCCTGATCTTCGGCGAGTGGCAGGACGGCCTGTTCGGCCTGGTGATCGTGGCCAACGCGCTGATCGGCATCGTCCAGGAGCTGCGCGCCAAGCGCACCCTCGACAAGCTCGCCGTGATCAACGAGGCTCCGGTCCGCGTCCGCCGCGACGGCCGTGAGCAGGAGGTCGAGCCGCACCGGGTCGTCCTCGGCGACCTGGTCCTGCTCGGCTCCGGCGACCGCCTGCTGGTCGACGGCGAGGTCGTCGGCTCCGACGGCCTGGAGGTCGACGAGTCGCTGCTGACCGGCGAGGCCGACCCGGTGCACAAGAAGCCCGGCGACCAGGTGTTGTCGGGCAGCTTCGCGGTCGCCGGCGCCGGCGCGTACGTCGCCACCCGCGTCGGCACCGACGCCTACGCCGTGCGGCTGGCGGAGGAGGCCAGCAAGTTCCACCTCGCCCACTCCGAGCTGCGCGAGGGCGTGGCGAACTTCATCAAGTACATCACCTGGCTGGTCGTGCCGATCGGCGCCCTGCTGATCTACAGCCAGCTGCACAACTCCGCCGACTTCTCCACCGCCATCACCGGCGCGGTCGCCGGCATCGTCACCATGATCCCCGAGGGCCTGGTGCTGATGACCTCGATCGCGTTCGCCGTCGGCGTCATCCGCCTCGGCCGGCGCAAGTGCCTGGTCCAGGAGCTGCCCGCGATCGAGGGCCTGGCCAGGGTCGACGTGCTCTGCCTGGACAAGACCGGCACCCTCACCGCCGGCGGCATGGACCTCGACCAGGTGCTCCCGCTGCGCGACGGCCAGCCGGTCGAGCCCGCGCTGGCCGCCCTGGCCCACCTCGACGCCCGTCCCAACGCCACCGCACAGGCCATCAGGGCCCGCTACCCCGCCCCCGCCGACGGCTGGGCGGCGGCCTCGTCCGTGCCCTTCTCCTCGGCCCGCAAGTGGAGCGGCGCCGACTTCGGCGGGCACGGCGCCTGGCTGCTGGGCGCCCCCGACGTGCTGCTGCACGACGGCGACGGCTACGACAGGGCCGCCGAGCTGGCCGCCACCGGCACCCGCGTGCTCGTCCTGTGCCGCACGCCCGACCTGCGGGCCGCCCAGGACGGCGGGCCCGTCGAGCCCGTCGCGCTGGTCACCCTCAGGCAGCGGATCAGGCCCGACGCGCTCAAGACCCTCGGCTACTTCGCCCAGCAGGGCGTCACGGTCAAGGTGATCTCCGGCGACAACCCGGAGGCGGTCTCCGCCATCGCCATGAGCCTGAAGATCCCCGGCGGCGACCGTTCCATCGACGCCAGGACGCTCCCCCAGGACGACCCCGTCAAGCTCGGCGAGCTGCTCGACTCCCACACCGTGTTCGGCCGGGTCAGCCCGCAGCAGAAGCGGCAGTTCGTCGGCGCGCTGCAGGCCCGCGGGCACACCGTGGCCATGACCGGCGACGGCGTCAACGACGTCCTCGCGCTCAAGGACGCCGACCTCGGCATCGCCATGGGCGCGGGCAGCCCGGCCACCAAGGCGGTGGCCCAGGTGGTGCTGCTGGACGACAAGTTCGCCACGCTGCCGCACGTCGTCGGCGAGGGCCGCCGGGTGCTGGCCAACATCGAACGCGTCGCCAACCTCTTCCTCACCAAGACCTTCTACGCGATCGTGTTGTCGCTGGCCGTCGGCGTGGCCGGGGTGATGTTCCCGTTCGCGCCCCGCCACTCCACCCTCACCAACGCGCTGACCATCGGCATCCCGGCGTTCTTCCTGGCGCTCGCGCCCACGTTCGAACGGGCGCGGCCGGGGTTCGTCCGGCGGGTGCTGCGCTTCGCCGTGCCGGCGGGGGTGTTGTGCGCGATCGCGGTGCTGCTGTCGTTCTGGGCCGCGCACAGCGGCACCTCCACCCTGACCGAGGACCAGACCTCCGCGGTGATCACGCTCTTCCTCACCACGTGGTGGGTGCTCGTGCTGATCACCAGGCCGCTCAACTGGTGGCGGATCACGCTGCTGGCGTCCATGGCGGGGCTCTTCGCGCTCGCCCTGTCGCTGCCGCCCGTCCGGCGCTTCTTCGCCCTCGCCCCCGGCGACCTCAGCAACGACCTGACGGCCGTCGGCATCTCCCTGGTGGCCGCTGCGGCGATCAGCATCGCGGTCAAGGTCGCCGGTACCCTTAGAACATGACCGACCCGCAGATAGTGCTCACCGAGCGCGTCCAGCAGGCGCTGGCCAACGCGTTCGGCGCCGAGCACGCCGACGCAGACCCGCTGATCCGGCCCTCCCAGTTCGCCGACTTCCAGGCGAACGTCGCGATGAGCCTGGCCAAGCGCCTGCGACGGTCCCCGCGGGAGGTCGCCGAGGCGATCAAGGCCGAGCTGTCCGACTTCCCCGGCACGGTCGAGGTCAGCGGCCCCGGCTTCCTCAACATCACGCTCGCCGACTCCTGGATCGAGTCCCAGGCCGCGGGCATGCGCGACGACCAGCGCCTCGGCGTCGGCACCAGCACGCCCGCGCAGACCATCGTGATCGACTACTCCGCGCCCAACGCGGCCAAGGAGATGCACGTCGGCCACCTGCGCACCACCATCGTCGGCGACTCCCTCGCCCGCCTGCACGAACACCTCGGCAACAAGGTGATCAGGCAGAACCACCTCGGCGACTGGGGCACCCCGTTCGGCATGCTCATCGAGCACCTGCTCGACATCGGCGAGCCGGCCGCGGTCGCCCAGCTCGAAGCGGGCATGGGCACCGAGTTCTACCAGGCGGCGCGGGCCAAGTTCGACGCCGACGAGGGCTTCAAGCAGCGCGCCCGGGTCCGGGTCACCACCCTCCAGTCGGGCGACCCGGCCACCATGCGCCTGTGGCACGTCTTCATGGACGCCACCGTCCGCTACTTCAACAAGGTCTACTCCCTGCTCGGCGTCACGCTGACCGACGCCGACCTCGCCGGCGAGAGCATGTACAACCCCATGCTGGAGAAGACCTGCGCCGACCTTGAGGCGTCGGGCGTCGCCGTCCACAGCGAGGGCGCGCTCTGCCTGTTCCCGCCCGGCTTCACCGGCTCCGACGACAAGCCCCTGCCGCTCATCATCAGGAAGAGCGACGGCGGCTACGGCTACGCCTCCACCGACATGGCGGCGATCCGCTACCGCGTCCACGACCTGAAGGCCGACCGCATCCTCTACGTGGTGGGCGCCGACCAGGCGCTGCACTTCCGCATGGTGTTCGCCTCCGCGCAGATGGCCGGCTGGCTGCCCGACACCGTCTCGGCCGAACACGTCCAGATCGGCATGATGCTCGGCAAGGACGGCCGCCGCTTCAAGACCAGGTCGGGCGAGTCCATCAAGCTGATGGACCTGCTCCAGGAGGGCGTCGACCGGGCCTCGGCGGCCATCGCCGAACGCGGCTACGACGAGGCCACCCGCAACGAGATCGCCCTGGCCGTCGGCATGGGCGCGGTCAAGTACGCCGACCTGTCGGTCAGCCACGACAGCGAATACGTCTTCGACTACGACCGCATGCTGGGCTTCACCGGCAACACCGGCCCCTACATGCAGTACGCCACCGCCCGCATCCGGTCCATCTTCCGCAAGGCGGACATGGAGCCGGCGGCCGCCACGTCCCCGATCCTGCTGGCCGAGCCCGCCGAGCGCGCCCTGGCCCTGCACCTGCTCGGCTTCGGCACGCTCATCGAAGAGGTCACCGCCCGCTCCGAGCCCCACCGGCTGTGCAACTTCCTCTTCGAGACGTCGAGCCTGTTCAGCACGTTCTACGAGCAGTGCCCGGTGCTGCGGTCCGACGTCGAGCCCGAGACCCGCGCCTCGCGGCTGGCCCTGTGCGCGCTGACCCTGCGCGTGCTCGAAACCGGCCTCGACCTTCTGGGCGTCCCCGTCCCCGACCGTATGTAACAGGCAGTTGGCTCAAAGTCTCCCGTTCCGTCATGGGCGCGCCTCCACCGGGTTGGCGCGCCCTAACGGCTAGGCTTTACGCGGTCATGAACTGAGGCCGAAATGGGGGAGTTCTCTGCCTTGAGCACGGACCTGACTGCGAGCCCCCAAGCAGCGACGGAGTTGCAACGCTACGCCGAGGCGCTGCTGGCGCACCTCGCCGCCAATGGCACCGCTCCTCCCGCCGCTCCGGGCTTTCGCGACATACCCGGCCACTGGCTGCCCCCTGCCGTCGAAGCACTGGTCGCCATCCTCGCCGGCGACGACCCGCTCGAACCACTGAGCAGGGCCGCCGGCCGCGACCAGCAGCAGACCGCGCTCTTCCTGTGCCTGGCCCTGGCGGTGTCCGGGCAGGGCAGCCGCATCCACGCCTCCTGGCTCGGCACGGCCTTCGGCGAGCTGTCGCTCGACCGTCCCGTCACCCACGGCCAGCGCTCGCTCTGGCTGGCCGCCGCCCGCGGCGCCTACGGCCCGGCCGGCAAGATCTTCGTGCTGCGCAAGCTCGACGCGCTGGCCGTGCAGGAGCACGCCGACGTCGAGGAGTGGGTGCAGGCGCTGGTGCCCGGCGAGCCCGCGGTCGTCGTGCCGCCGTCGCTGGCCGACTTCCCGGAGATGGCCGAAATCCCCGAACTGGCCCGTCCGGCGGTCGCGGCCGCCCGCCTGGCCAGGCTGCGCGGCCGCTGCGCCGAGATCACCTCGGCCCGGCAGGCCGACCACGACTCCGCCGTGCCGCTCAGCAACAGCTCGGCCAGCCCGGCCGCGTCCTGGGCCGAGGACGAGCCGCTGGCGGTCCTGCGCGCCCAGATCGGGCAGGGCGGCCCGGCCGGCCCGATGGCCTCGCTGATCTCCCACCTGCTCGACGACCTGCGTCCCGGCGCCGACCCGCACCTGGCCGCCATCGCCCTGCACGTCGCCGCGCCCATCCTGCGCGGCCTGGCCGAGGAGCTCGAAGCCGACAGCCGGCTGACGCCGCCGGCCACGCTGACCGTCCCGCTGCTCGGCCACCGCATCCACCTGCGCCCCGAAGGCCCCGACGAGACCTCGATCGCCACGGCGGAGCACGCCATCCTCACCGAGGGCGTCGTGCCGCGCGGCCGGCCGTGGGCCGCGTTCGTGCTGATCGTGGCGGGTGTCGCGTGCCTGGCCGGAGCGGCGTTCAGCGCCTCGCTCCTGCTGGCCGCCGCCGGGGTGGCCATGCTCGGGCTGGGCGGCTGGCAGCTCTGGCAGCGCCACAAGACGATCGTCGCCGACGCCCGTTACGTGGCCGGCCAGGTCAACGAGCTGAAGGAGCTGGCCGAGGGCGCCGTCTGGGCCCTGCACGCCTACGCCAGAGAAGCGGACGCGCGCGCGAAACAGGCCGCTGACGATGCAGCCGAGCTCACCCGGCTGATTCGTCGCGGCCCGCGCGCTGCTTAGACCCGATCAGGTCGTCTCGATCTCCACGTGCGCCGGCGCGAGCAGGAACACGCGATCGGCGATGCGCTCGATCCGACCCTCGCAACCGAACGCGAGCCCGGCGGCGAAGTCGACCATCCTCGTCGCCTCGGGCATCGCCATGCCCGTGACGTCCATGATCACCGTCTGCCCGTCACGGAAGTGCTGACCGATCAACGGTGCGTCGTTGTACTTGAGCGGCTGGACCATGACGATTCGCGACGCGTCGACGTTCGCGCGCCACCGCCGGGCGGCCCGCTCCGTCGCCGGAACGTACTCGTCCTCGTAGTGCTCGTCGTCGTCATAGCCGTCGTCGTAGTGATCGACCCCGCTCAGGCCAAGGTAGTTCACCACCTTGCGCACTGCCCCCATCGGCTTGTCCTTTCCTCAGGAACTCACCGTAATCGGCACGTCCCTACACATTGGACGGTAACCGACGATTCCGCATTCGCCACGCGACACGCCCAGCCCTAATTCCATTTTGTACGGCTTGCAACCCGCTTGCATCTGGATATCCGTCCCCCCCGTATAGCATCGGCCACATGCGCCTGTTCACTGTAGACGCCTTCACCGACACAGCTTTCAAGGGTAATCCCGCAGGTGTCTGCCTGCTGGACTCTCCGGTTACTGATGGGTGGATGCAGAGCGTAGCCGCCGAGATGAACCTCTCCGAGACCGCCTTCCTGCTCGGCGATTCCCTGCGGTGGTTCACCCCTGTGGTCGAGGTCACTCTCTGCGGTCATGCCACGCTGGCGACCGCTCACGTTCTGTATTCGACCGGCGCCGCGAGCGGCCCCGTCGAATTCCGCACGGCCGGCGGAACGCTAACGGTGAATCGCGTCGCCGGAGACCTCATCACGATGGATTTCCCGGCCAAGGAGGTGACGCCCGTCACGGTTCCCCACGGCCTGGAGAAAGCGCTCGGAGCCACCCCGGTACGGGTCGGGAAAAGCGACCTGGACCTGCTGGTCGAGGTCGATTCAGAGGAGACGGTACGCGCCCTGCGCCCCGACATCCCGGCCCTGTCGGCAGTGGAGGCGCGCGGCGTCATCGTCACCGCCCGCGGCACCGGCACTGATTTCGTCTCACGATTCTTCGCTCCCCAAGTGGGCGTCGCCGAGGATCCGGTGACGGGTTCGGCCCACTGCGCCCTGTCGCCGTACTGGTCCGCGCGGCTCGGCCGCACGGCTCTGACCGGTGCGCAGCTCTCCGCCAGAGGCGGCCTGGTCCACACCCGCCTCGACGGCGACCGCGTCCACCTCGCCGGCCATGCCGTGACCATCCTCACCGGCACACTCCTCACGCCCGGGTAAAAACTTCCTTACCCTCCTTGCTTCCCTCCACTCGGCTGTCTAACCTACAAATCGAGTTGGAGGTTAGCTACCACGACAGAAGCAGGAGGTTCGGAACCATGCTGCTGACTTCGATCGACCCGTTCTTCCAGGAGTTCGAGCGCCAGTTCAACCGGCTGGCCCGCCAGACCTTCGACAACGGCGGCGCCGCCACGATGCCGATGGACGGCCTGCGCCGCGACGACGACGTCGTCCTGCGCTTCGACCTGCCCGGCATCGACCCGGACTCCATCGAGGTGACCGTCGACCGGGGCGTCCTCACCGTCAGCGCCCGTCGCGAGGAAGAGATCGCCGAGAACGAACGGCTGTTCGTCCGCGAGCGCCCGATGGGCACGTTCACCAGGCGCGTCTACCTGTCGGAGCACCTCGACAGCGACCGCATCGACGCCGGCTACGCCAACGGCGTGCTCACCGTGCGCATCCCGGTCCTCGAACGCGCCAAACCGCGCAAGGTGGAGATCCGGCGCAACGACACGAAGGCCATCCGGGCCTGACCCGGCGCCGGGGGCGGGGCATCCCGGCCCCGCCCCCGAACCCCGAGGAGGCCACGATGCCCGCGCTGCCCTTCGACGACGAACACGCCCCGCTCTACTCTCTGGGCCAGGTCGCCGAGATGCTCCAGGTCCGCCAGGCCTACCTCCGCCGCCTGGACGAACACGACGTCATCAGCCCGAGCCGCTCGTCCGGCGGCCAACGCCGCTACTCCCGCAGCGACATCCTGATCGTCCAGCACGTGACCGACCTCGCCGACCAGGGCATGACCCTGATCGCCATCCGCCGCATCCTGGAACTCGAACGCGAACTCGCCGACGTCCGCCGGCAACTCAAAGAAGCCCGCACTCGCCTCGGCGAGCCCACTTAGCATGCGGTGCCCCTGAGCGAGGTGCGCTTCCCCTCCTCTCCCGCCACAAGGCCAGCGGACCCCCTGGGCGATACCGACGACGAGCACCAGCCTTCTAGAGCTTGCCCAGACCGCCAGCGCCGAGCTGCCCGCCCTCCACCATCCCCACCGCCTGCCGCACCACCGCAGGTAATCGCGCCCCCGATCCCCCCGGCCACCAGCTACCGGCTACCGGCTACCGACCGGCTGCCGGCTGCCGGCTGCCGGCTCAATCGTCGCCCCCCGACCCCCGCCACCAGGCCGTCCCAGGCACACACGCCGCCCCGACCTGTCGGACATAGGATGCGCCCTTGCCGCACCACCGCCCGACCCCGACAGGACTCGCCCGCCATGAACCCCCACCACGAACACCTGCGCACCCGGTTCCGAAGCGCTCAACTCCAACCCCCGCCCCCACCCTGGCGCCCCCTGCCGCCAGTAGCGGTCGGAGGCTTGACCGGCGTTGGCTTCGCCGTACACCCCGAACCGGGCGAGGACCTCATCCTCGTGACCTCTCACCAGGGACGCGGCGTCCTCAACTGCGTCACCGGCCGGGCGCACAGCACGCGACCCCGACCCAGAACCAGCCTGGCCGGACGACTACGCCCTCACCTGCCAAGGCATAGGACCTCTGACAGGAACCCCCATCAAGATCTCCGGCCTCTTGGGCGGCGGACTGCACACCACCACCACGAATGGATGGTCCGTCGATGTCGTCACCCCCGACTGGCCCATCGAAAGCGTCCTGCTGTCCAGTGGCGGTGACCCCTACCGCGACGAACCCGGATCAACCTGGTGGCACATCCACCGCGAAGAGGGCTGCGAGCTCCGCACAGCCGGCTTCTCCCCCACGGGCCGCACCCTGGCCATCGCCTCCAGCTGCACACTAACCCTCTTCGCCCACCCCTGACCTCCAGCCAACTGCCATGGCCTCAGAACGGCCAATCTGCCGAGCCTCACCAAGCTCGCGCTGACACCCAGCCCAGATCCTCTGCCAACACAAGCCCGGCTCCTGGAGTGCACAGCTACGCCACCAGTCCGGACAGTTGAGTGGGGACATCCGACAGGCCGGCAACAGCACTGATGGGCATGGCCGACAGGGACAAAGTCCCAGGCATGAGCAGGACTTCGCTGACAGCACCTCGTTCCGGTCATCGCGAAGTCCCGGTCACCGCCGAAGGCAGGTCTGCTTCTATGGCGCGGCTGCCAGGAGCCGCGCGTAGGGGGGAAACTGGTTGCGGGACGAGGCTCCGCGGCGAGACCGGCCCGGAACGGGATGTGGGTTCCAGACCGGGACGACCGGCCAGGATTCGCAATGGGGTGGCTGGAAGTTCCCCGAATGCAGCGTGTGGGCCGGGACGCTCAATCACGGTGATCTGCCCGCGGTTCTTGACCGAGTCCAGAGCATCGCCTGGCGATGCCCAACCGCCGTCCAGGTCTTCTTGATGGACCAGGAGGAGTCGTTCTTTCGGGTGTGGATGCTGCGGAACGGCATGCTGAAGCAGCATGCACCCACGCGCCCTGGCGAGGAGGATGAGGGCTTCTTCACTGGCGATTCCAGGTGATTCCGCCCATTTATGTCGAAGCTGACACGGGCTCGTTCGCACCGAAAGCGCCATCTGCGCCTTGCAACAGCGCACCTCCAAGCGGCCCAGGGGTCCGGGGGCCCAGTGGGCCCGCCACGGCCGGCCCCTGTACCAGCACCGCCCCCAGCACCGCCACCACACCCGGAATGGAAGAAACACCCCCGGAAATGCAGAAAAGGCCCCGACCGAAGTCGGAGCCTTTTCCAAAGATTGTCCGGCGGTGACCTACTCTCCCACACCCTCCCGAGTGCAGTACCATCGGCGCAGAGAAGCTTAACTTCCGGGTTCGGAATGTAAC
>NZ_JBSFGJ010000066.1:0-31828 GCF_053596515.1 Nonomuraea sp. NPDC001684 | reverse complement strand
GGTCCGACTGCAGCAGCAGGCAGACCTCGGGCCGCGCGACCCCGAGCGCCTGCTCACCACGCACCCGCTCGGCCGCCGGGCGCCCGCCGACCAGGTGGACGCCCTCCTGGTCGCCCTCCTCGGCTACTGGACGCGCTCGGCCACCGCGCCCGCGCCGGCGGCGCTGCGCGACCGTCGCGAACGCTCCCGCCGCGCCACCCTCGCCTGGCTGCGCACCCGCTGGCCCTGACGCGCCGTCGAACCGGCCCCTGACACGGCCCTGGACCGGCCCCTGAGCGCCTCTGGACGGGTCAGCCGCCGACGTGGATGCCGGGCCGCCGCTGCGGCTCGGGCTCGACCTTGCGGATGATCTCGCGGACGACCGGCGCGGTGTCGCCGCGGCCCAGGATGAGGTAACGCAGCAGGTGCACCATCGGCGAGCCCTCGGCCCACTCGAAGTAGCAGTGGGGCCGCACCCCGGTGCCGTCGCGCAGCGCCAGCAGCACGGCCGCGATCGCGTTGGGCGCGGCCGGGCTCTCCGCGCGCAGCACGCGGTGGCCGTCCACCTCGACGCCGCGCACCCGCAGCACGTCGCTGAAGCTGGACGGGTCGATGACGTCGATCTCCAGGAACAGCACGTCGGCCCGGCCCGGCACCGGGTTCATGGACCGCTGCTCGCTCTCCTTGGCCAGGTATTCGGCCGCGTCGCCGGGACCGCGCCGGTTGGCGATGATGTTGAGCGCGCCGTCGTGGTTCAGCGAGTCGGTGACGAACCGGCGGGCCGCCTCGTCGAACTCGATCCGGTCGGCCCGCAGCTCGGTCGTGCGCGACACCCGCGAGATCAGCGAGATCGCGACGATGCCGAGGATGAAGAACGCCGAGATGGTGATGCCGTCGGGCTTCTCCCTGATGTTCTCCACCAGCGCGTAGACCAGCACCAGGGTCAGCACGGCGAAGCCCACGACGGCCGGGGTCTGGCGATGGCGGACGGCCGAGATGGTCACCGCCACCGCGCCGGAGACCATCATCGCCAGGATGCCGGTGGCGTACGCGCCGGCCTGGGCGTCGACGTCGGCGTTGAAGGCCAGCGTGAGCAGGACGCAGATGGCCGTGTAGACCAGCACGACGGGCCGGACGGCCTTGCCCCACTCGGGCGCCATGCCGTACGAGGGCAGGTAGCGCGGCACGATGTTGATCAGGCCCGCCATGGCCGAGGCGCCGGCGAACCAGAGGATGAGGATGGTGCTGACGTCGTAGACCGTGCCGAAGCCCTCGCCGAGCCGTTCGTGCGCCAGGTACGCCAGCGCCCGGCCGTTGGCCTGCCCGCCCGGCGCGAACTGCTCGGCCGGGATGAGCACGGTCGTGACGAAGCTGGTGGCGATCAGGTAGACGCTCATGATGAGCGCGGCCACGGTCAGCAGCTTGCGGGTGTTGCCGATGCGCGAGCGCAGCCGCTGCTCGGGGTCGTCGCCCTGGGCGGCCACGAGCGGCATCATGCTGACGCCCGTCTCGAACCCGGACAGGCCCAGCACCAGCAGCGGGAAGGCCAGCACCGCCGGGCCGACCAGCCCGGTGAAGCCGCCGCGCCCGTTGAGCAGCGCGTCCGTCCAGCGCGACAGGGTCTCCGGCTCGGCCGCCACGTCGGCGAACCCGACGGCCACGACGACCGCGTTGAGCAGCAGGAACAGCGCCACCAGCGGGATCGCGACGCCGACCGCCTCGGTGAAGCCCATCAGGAACACCCCGCCGAGCACCACCAGCAGCACCACGGTGATGATCACCGCGTGCCCGTGCAGGAAGCTCGGGAAGTACGGGTTCTCCAGGATGTGCACCGAGGCGTCGGCGGCCGACAGCGTGATCGTGATGATCCACGACGTGGCCACGAAGCCCAGCAGGACCAGCACGAACAGCTTGCCCCGCCAGAACGGCAGCAGGCGTTCGAGCATGGCGACCGACCCCTGCCCGTGCGGGCTCTCCTTGGCCACCCGCCGGTACATCGGCAGCATGCCCAGCAGCGTCAGCGCCACGATGAGCAGCGTGGCCAGCGGCGACAGCGCGCCGGCCGCGAGCGCGGCGATGCCGGGCAGGTAGGCCAGGGTGGAGAAGTAGTCGACGCCGGTCAGGCACATGACCTTCCACCAGGGCTGCGGCTCGCCGTGACCCTCGGCCGACTCCGGGCCGACGGGCTGGACCTGGTGCCGCAGCAACCATCGCGCCGGCCGGCTCGAAGGCGGCCCGGTACGGCCCGCGCTCTCGACCGACTCGGGTATGGCAAGCTCACCGGTACCACTCACCGGAACTTCCTCTCGGGGACGCCGCCAACGAACGTCCCCACCTTAGGGGGTCCGATCCCGGCGGCCCCGCCGCGGTCCTCCCTCAGAAGCCGTCCTTGCGGGAGTCGGCCGGAAGGGTGGCGGCGGCCGGGCCGTCCGGCGCGGGACCGGCCGCGCGCTCGGCCGGGTCCGGCGCGGGCACCGGCTGCACCAGCACCAGCGTCAGGTCGTCGCGCAGGTCGCCGGCGTGCTCGTCCAGCAGGTCGAGCAGGTTGGGCAGCGCGTGGTCGAGGCCGGGCGCGGCCAGGGCGTGCCGGACGTGCCGGTCGAGCGGGAACTCCACGCCGTCGGCGTCCCTGGCCTCGCTCAGGCCGTCGGTGTAGAGCAGCAGCCGCTGGGACAGGCCGAGCCCGGCGCGCCGCATCCGCGGCTCGGGGCCCAGGCCGAGCGGCGGCGAGGGCTCGGGCGGCTCCAGCGCCTCCAGACGGTGGCCGATGCGCAGGGGAGCCGGATGCCCGCAGTTGACCAGCCGCACCTCGCCGGGCACGAACTCGGCCAGCAGGACGGTCACGAAGTCCTCCTCGCCCAGGTGCGGGACGAGGTCGGCGTCGAGCGCCGTGGCCAGCGTCACCAGGTCGGGCGCGTCGGGCGCGTGCCGCCGGAAGGAGGCCAGCACGACGGCGCTCAGGCGGACGGCCTCCATGCCCTTGCCCTTGACGTCGCCGACGATCAGCCGCACCCCCGAGTGCGCGACCAGCGCGTCGTGCAGGTCGCCGCCGATCAGCGCCTGGTCGGTGGCAGAACGGGTGTGGACGGCCAGGCTCATGCCGCCGAGCCGGGGCGGCAGCGGCCGGACGATCGCCTGCTGGGCCAGCTCGGCGATCTGCCGCACCCGGGACAACTCGCGCTCCTGGTCGCACTGGAACCGGTAGGCCACGGACGCCAGCCCCATGGCAGGGGCGAGGACGAGCAGCCCCGTCAGCGGGTCGAAACCGGCGCGCCCGAAGGTGACATAGAGCGCGACAACCCCTTCGACCAGCAGGAACAGCAGGAACCAGCCTCGCTGTGAACGCATGGTGTGTCTCCGGTTATCGGCTTCTTCTTTCCGGACGCGGCGAACAGGGTGAGTAGCTACTTTCTCACTTTTAGTCACGCAGTGCATCAGGTTCCGGCAAGCTGCTGTCACAACTTCATCCGATAGGTGGCGATCACGATGGCAGGTAAGTGGCAGGCGGGCAACCTTCCAGCGGAACTCACGAGCCTGATCGGCCGCGGCGCGGAGCTGGAGCAGGTGCGCAGGGCGTGCCGGCGGTCGCGGCTGGTGACCCTGACCGGGGTGGGCGGCGTCGGCAAGACCCGCCTGGCCCTGCGCGCCGCCGCCGACCTGCGGCCCGACTTCGCCGGCGGCTGCTGGCTGGTGGAGCTGTCGCCGCTGGACGACGGGACCCTGCTGCCGCACGCCATCGCCGAGGCGCTCCGGCTCACCGACCAGACCACCAGGCCCATGTCCGAGGTGCTGGCCGAGCACCTGTTCGGGCGCGAGCTGCTGCTCGTGCTCGACACCTGCGAGCACCTGGTCGGGGCGTGCGCGGCGACCGTCGAGGGGCTGCTCGCGGCGGTGCCCGGGCTGCACGTCCTGGCCACCAGCCGCCGTCCGCTGGAGGTGGACCCCGAGCTGGTGATCGTGGTCGACCCGCTGCCGGTGCCGGCCGCGGGCGCCACCGCGCCGCTCGGCCACGACGCCGTGACCCTGCTCGTCGAGCGCGCCGCGGCGACGATGCCGACCTTCGAGATCACCGACACCAACCGCGACGACGTCGTCCGGCTGTGCCGCAGGCTCGAAGGCATCCCGCTGGCGATCGAGCTGGCCGCGGCCCGGCTGCGCGACCTGCCCCTGGGCCATCTGGCCGACCGGCTGGAGGACCGCTTCGCCACCCTGGAGGACGACCTCACGCTCACCCAGGAGGCCGACCCGCCCTGGCACCAGGCGCTGCGCACCGCCGTCGGATGGAGCCACGAGCTGTGCGAGCCCGCCGAGCGGCTGCTGTGGGCGCGGGTGTCGGTGTTCGCCGGCGACTTCGACGCCGAGGCGGCGCGCCGGGTGTGCGCCGACGAGCGGCTGCCCGAGGCCGACATCGGGCTGCTGCTCGACGCCCTGGCCGACGAGTCGATCCTGACCTGGCTGCCGACCGGCTCGGGCGAGCGCTACCGCATGCTGGACACGCTGCGCGAGTACGGCGCGGGCTGGCTGCGCGGCCTCGGCGAGGAGGAGGAGCTGCGCCGCCGGCACCGGGCCCACTACCAGGACCTGGCCGTGCGCGGCGCGGCCGGCTGGCTCGGCGCCGGCCAGCCCGCCTGGTACGACCGGATGGTCGGCGAGCACGACAACCTGCGCGCCGCGCTGGAGACCGCGCTCGGCGAGCGGGACGGCGCGGCCGCCCTCGACCTGGCCGGCACGCTGGCCTTCTTCTGGTACGGCTGCGGCTACGCCAAGGAGGGCCGCCACTACCTGGGCCAGGCCCTGGCGCTCGACCCGTCCCCCGGCCCGGTCCGCGCCCGCGCCCTGTGGGCCGACGGCCTGCTCGCCGCCACCCAGGGGGACGCCGCCGCGGTCGAGGCGCGGGCCGATGAGTGCGAGGCCGCCGCGGCCGACGACGACGCCTTCGCCGCGCTGTGCGTCAAGGCGCTGCGCTCGTCGGCCGGCGTGATCCGCGGCGACCTGGAGCAGGCCATGGCGGAGTCGGAGCCGGCGTACGCGATGCGCTGGAGCGGCGACGACCTGACGATCGCCGGGCTGCTGGCGCTGATGTGCCGGGCGGTCGCGCACACCGTCGCCGGCCGGATCGAGGAGGCGATCTCGGTGCTGGAGGATCTGCGCGCCCTGTGCGACCAGCAGGGCGAGCAGGCCATGCGCTCCCACGGCGACCTGCTGCGCGGCCAGGCCGAGCTGGCCCGGGGGCGGGTGGCGGCGGCCGTCGCCTACGGGCAGGCGGCGTTGCGCACCAAGCGGAGGCTGCACGACGACTTCGGCATCGGGCTGACCGTCGACCTGCTGGCGCTCGGCGCGGGGGCCGCGGGCCGGCCCGAGCGGGCGGCCCGGCTGCTGGGGCTGGCGCAGCGGATCTGGAGCAGCCATGGTCAGGCGCAGGCCAGCGTCCCGGCCTGGGTGGCGGCCCGGCAGGAGTGCGAGCGGCAGGCGCGCGAGGCCCTGGGCGACGACGCGTACGGGTCGGCGTTCCGCGCCGGGTACGACGGCGAGGTCGACGCCGGGATCGCGTACGCGCTGGAACCCGAGGGGGAGGGCCTGCCGAACGTGTGAGACCGCCGATCCTGGGGCTCCGACGTGGCGGAGGAGGCAGATGTTGCCCGCCTGGCGGTGACAACCTCACCCCTTGGATCCATCGGCGTTACCACGGAGAGTAGGGAGACATCCGTACATGGGAGGCTGCATTGGACACCGCGCCACTTCCGTTCCCGGTTCCCGGCGAGCGGACGTCCGACACGATCCGCCGCCTGCGGGACGAGCACGGACCGGTCCTGCCCGTCCTGCTACCGGGGGAGGTGAACGGCTGGCTGGTGACCTCCTACGAGGCGACGGACGAGGTGCTGGCCAACGACGAGGCGCTCTACAGCAAGGACGCCAGGAACTTCACCGGCCTTCATGACGGCACCGTCCCCGCCGACTGGCCGCTGCGCCAGGTCATCGAGGGCGACCACCTGCTGACCAAGGACGGCGCCGACCACCGGCGGCTGCGCAGCCTCATCAACCGCGCCTTCACCCCGGCCCGGGTGGCCGCCCTCGCGCCGCGCGTCCAGGAGATGACCGACGAGCTGCTCGACCGCATGGCCGAGCGGGACGGCGAGGTCGATCTCGTGCATGCCTTCAGCGAGCCGCTGCCGGTCGCCGTGATCTGCGAGCTGTTCGGCGTCCCGCAGGAGGAGCGGGCGCAGATCCGCGCGTGGACGGGGGTGATGTTGTCGCACGCCGCCGCCCCCGACGAGGTGAACGCGGCGGCCGGGTCGCTGCTCGGCTACCTGGCGGCCTTCATCGCGCGCCGCCGCCGCGAGCCGGCCGACGACCTGACCACCGGCCTGATCCGCGCCAACGAGGACGACGGCGGCCGCCTGTCCGACAACGAGCTGCTGTGGATCCTGTGGGTCGTGCTCGTCGCCGGCCACGAGACGACCGTGCACCTGATCGCCAAGGCGGTCGTGGCCCTGTGCGCCGACCCCGCCCAGCTCGACCGCGCCCGTACCGAGGATGCGTGGGAGCAGGTGGTGGAGGAGGCGCTGCGCAGCCGCAACTCGGTCGTCGGCCTGGTCTTCCGCTACGCGCTCAAGGACGTCACGGTCGCCGGCACCACCATCCCGGCGGGTCGGCCCATCGTCGTCGGGCTCACCGGCGCGGGCACCGACCCGGCCCGCTACGGCCCGGACGCCGGCCGCTTCGACCTGGGCAAGGCCAAGGAGGGGCATCTCGGTTTCGGCCGGGGCCCGCACTTCTGCCTGGGGGCGCCGCTGGCCCGGCTGGAGGCCAGGATCGCGCTGTCGTCGCTGTTCGGCAGGTTCCCGGGGCTGCGGCTGGCGGTCCGTCCCGAGGAGATCGCCTACACGGCGTCGATCATCACCGAGGGGCCGCTGGCGGTGCCCGTACTGCTGCGCTGATTCTGCCTGTCAAACCGGCTTTCCGTGATTCGGAACAGGGTGGCCGGGTCGAGGATGGCGTCCTCGACCCGGCCGCTCCTGGCTTGCCGGGTGCGGCGACGCCGCCCCACTTCCCCTCGGCCTCTTGACATGATCTTCGCCACAATGGTCTCCTAGCGCCAGTTCGGAATAGCATTCCTTATGACGGAACACGAACAGGACGGGGTCTCCATGGAACGCGCGCATTCGACCGCCGGCCGGCCCTCGTGAGGGCTCTCGTCTTCACCGCCCCCGGCGTCGTGGAGCAGCGGGACGTGCCCGAGCCCGTGGCCGGGCCGGACGAGGTGCTGGTGCACGTGGTCGCCTCCGGCATCTGCGGCAGTGAGCTGCACGGCGTGCGGACCCCCGGGTTCCGGGTGCCGCCGCTGGTCATGGGGCACGAGTTCGCCGGGCGCACCGACGACGGGCGGCCGGTCACGGTCAACCCGATCCTGTCGTGCGGCGCGTGCGACGTGTGCCTGATCGGCCGGCCCAACGTGTGCAGGAAGCGGCAGATCATCGGCGTGCACCGGCCGGGCGCCTTCGCCGAGCGCGTCGCGGTGCCGGCCGGGGCTGTGGTGCCGCTGCCCGACGGGCTCGGCTGGACGGCCGCCGGCGTGGTGGAGCCGGCCGCGAACGCCGTGCACGCCTGGGGGCTGGCCGGGCGGCCGGCCGGGGCGCGCGTGGGCGTGCTCGGCGCCGGGGCCATCGGCCTGACCTGCCTGCTCACCGCCCTGTCCGGTGGCGCGGCCGGCGTGGACGTGGCCGACCGCTCGCCCGAGCGGCTGGCCGTCGCCGCGGCGCTCGGCGGCGTGGCAGCGGGCGCCGAGCTGACCGGCGAGTACGACGTGATCTTCGACGCGGTCGGCGCCGCCGCCACCCACGAGCAGTCCCTGTCCCGGCTGCGCCCCGGCGGCGTGGCCGTCTGGCTCGGCCTGGCCGACCACGTCGCCGGGTACGACGCCGCCGACCTGGTGCGCGGCGAGAAGCGCGTGCTGGGCTCGTTCGCCTACGACGCGGCCGACTTCGCCGCTGCCGTCGGCCTGGTCGGCCGCTGGGACCTGAGCTGGGTCCGGACCTTCCCCCTGGAAGAGGGCGCCGAGGTCTTCACCCGGCTGATGAACGGCCAGGCCACCCCCGTCAAAGCCCTGCTGACCCCGGAATCGAGGTAACCCATGGCCCGCATCGTCCTGGTGGGCGCCGGCAGCATCACGTTCGCCAAGAACCTTCTCTCCGACATCCTGACATTTCCGGAATTGTCGGAGTCCACGATCGTGCTCCACGACATCGACCAGGCCCGGCTCGACACCGCCGCGGCGATGGCCCGCTGGATGGTCGCCGAGCTGGGCATCGGCGCCCGGATCGAGGCGTACGCCGACCGCCGCCCCGCCGTCGAGGGCGCCGACTACGTGATCAACGAGATCGCGGTGGGCGGCCTGGAGGCGGTCAGGCGCGACCTGGAGATCCCCGCCGCGTACGGCGTGCGCCAGACGATCGGCGACACCCTGGGCATCGGCGGCATCTTCCGCGCCCTGCGCACGATCCCCGTCATGGTCGGCATCGGCGACGACCTGGCCGAGCTCGCCCCCGATTCGGTGCTGTTCAGCTACACCAACCCGATGTCGATGATCCCCTGGTCGGTCTACGCCGGCACCCCGTTCAAGAACGTCGTGGGCGTCTGCCACGCCGCCCGCGACACGCAGAGCACGCTGGCCGCCATGGTCGGCGTGCCGGAGGAGGAGATCTCCTTCCTCACCGCGGGCGTCAACCACCAGGCGTTCGTGCTGCGCTTCGAGCGCGACGGCGAGAACCTCTACCGGCGGCTCGACGAGCTGATCGACCGGGACCCCGAGCTGCGGCGGCGGGTGCGCGTGGAGGTCTACCGCAACTTCGGCTACTTCCCGACCGAGTCCTCCGAGCACGGCTCGGAGTACCTGCCGTGGTTCCTGCCGCACGCCGAGGAGGTCGAGCGGTACCGCATCCCGATCAACGTCTACCTGGAGTGGCTGGCCGAGGGCTACGAGGAGTACGAGCAGTACAAGAGCTCGCTGGAGGCCGGCCGGGGCGTGCCGATCGAACGCGGCGACGAGCTGGCCTCGCTGGCCATCCACTCGATGGAGACCGGCACCCGCAGGCTGATCCACGGCAACGTGCGCAACGGCGGCCTGATCTCCAACCTGCCGCCGGAGGCCACGGTCGAGGTGCCCTGCCACGTCGACCGGTCCGGCGTGCGGCCGCTGCCCGTCGGCGAGCTGCCCGCCCAGGTCGCCGCACTCAACCGGGCCTTCCTCAGCGTCGGCGAGCTGACCGTCAAGGCGGCCCTGGAAGGGCGGCGCGACCACGTCTACCAGGCCGCGCTGCTCGACCCCAACACCGCCGCCACCCTGCCGGTCCGCAAGGTCCGCGAGCTGGTGGACGCCCTCATCGAGGCCCACGGCGACCTGCTGCCCGAAGGCATCAGGAAGTGACCCCGTCGTCCGACGCCGGCCTGCCGCTGTCCCGCTACCGTCCGGTGTCGCAGCTCCGGGTGGCCGTGCACGAGGTCGACCGGGCCCGGCTGCCCGTCGTGGACGGCCACATCCACCTCGGCCGCTGGCTGTCCGAGGACGGCGGCTGGATGGTCGAGGACGTCCCCGCCCTGATCGGCATGATGGACGAGCTCAACCTGCGCGGCATGGTCAACCTCGACGGCCGCTGGGGCCGGGAGCTGGCCGAGAACCTCGAACGCTACGACGCCGCCCATCCGGGCCGGTTCGCCACGTTCTGCCACGTCGACTGGTCCGAGACCGCGACGCCCGGCTTCGGCGAGCGGCTGGCCGCCCAGCTGCGCCGCTCGGTCGCCGAGGGCGCGGCCGGGCTGAAGGTGTGGAAGGACGTCGGGCTGCGGGTACGCGACCACCGGGGCGAGCTGGTCATGCTCGACGACCCCCGCCTGGATCCGCTGTGGGCCGCCGTGGGGGAGGCGGGCGTGCCCATCGCCCTGCACACCGCCGACCCGGTCGCCTTCTTCCAGCCCGTGGACGAGCGCAACGAACGCCTCGAACTGCTGGCCGCCCGGCCCGACTGGAACTTCTCCGGGCCGGGGTTCCCGCCGTTCGAGCGGCTCATGGAGGCCATGGAGTCGATGGTGGCCCGGCATCCGGCCACGACCGTGATCGGGGTGCACGCCGGGTGCTGGCCGGAGAACCTGGGGTTCGCCGGCCGGATGCTGGACGCGTACCCGAACTTCCACATCGACATCGCGGCGCGCGTCGCCGAGCTGGGACGCCAGCCGCGCGCCACGCGGGCGCTCATGCTCCGCCACCCCGGCCGGGTGCTGTTCGGCACCGACGAGATCCCGCCGCACCCGGACGTCTACCGGATCCACTTCCGGTTCATGGAGACCGACGACGAGGCGTTCGCGCACTCCCTCGACGACCCGCCGCTGATGGGCCGGTGGACGATCTCCGGGCTCGACCTGCCCGACGACGTCCTGGAGCAGGTGTACGCGGGCAACGCGCTGCGGCTCGTGCCGCGGCTGGCCTGACCGGTCAGGGCGCGGCCACGCCGTCGTCCGGGGCGGGGCTGGACTCGGGGTCGAGGGCGACGTCGAGGGCGGCCAGGCGGGCCGGGTCGGAGACGATGTCGATCTCCGTGATGCGCTCGCCGTCCGTCGTGACGCGCAGCACCAGGAACAGCCGGCCGCCGCGCAGCACGCCGATGCCCGGCCTGCCGTCGACGAGCAGGAGGTCGGCGAAGCGCGCGCGGCCGGAGTCGGTGAGCGTGCCCTGGGCCACCGGACGGGCGCCGCGCCGCTCGCCGCCCGACCCCGGCACGTCCGACCGGTGCAGCACGTCGGGGTCGAGGACCGCGAGCAGGGCGTCCAGGTCGCCGGCGCGGGCCGCGGCGAGGAAGGCGGCCACGAGCCTGCGCTGCCTGGCGTGGTCGGCGGCGGGCAGGACGGGCGTGCCGTGCACCCGCTGCCGCGCCCGGCTGGCCAGCTTCTTGGCCGTGGCGGGGGAGCGCGCCACGATCTGCGCGATCTCCCCGAACGGCATCGCGAACAGGTCGTGCAGCACGAACGCGACCCGCTCGGCCGGGCTCAGCGTGTCGAGAACCACCAGCAGGGCCAGCCCGACCGAGTCGGCCAGCACCGCCGCGTCGGCCGGATCGCCGTCATGGACGCTCACCTGGTCGAACCGCTCGCCCTCGACGAGCTGCTCGTCCCTGCGTCCGCGGGCGCGCAGCATGTCGAGGCAGACCCGGCCGACGATCGTGGTCAGCCAGCCGGGCACGTTCGCGACCCCGTCCGTGCCGGCGCGGGCGGCCCGCAGCCAGGTCTCCTGGACGGCGTCGTCGGCCTCGTCGGCCGAGCCGAGCATGCGGTGCGCCACCGCCCGCAGGTGGCTCCTGGTCAGGTCGAAGTGGCCGGCCAGGTCGGCTTGCGCGTTCATCGGTCACCTTTCGTCGCGCCGGGTCGTCATACAGGCGGCTGGGCGACGACGGGGGGCGACCATGGCGGCATCCTAAGCCCGTCAGGACATGGTGAGGGGCCCCGGCGCACGAGCGCGCCGGGGCCCGTCGGCATGTCCCCGGGGCGATCTTTCCGGCGGTCGGTCACCTTTCCCGGGCTCGCGTCGTCAAGGAGGTGAGTCTTCATGAAGGAGTGGACGATGACGTACGACAAGCTGCGCACCGCGGTCGAGGGACGCGTGTGGCTGCCCGGCGACGAGGGTTTCGAGGCGGCGGCCAGGGCGTGGAACCTCACCGTGGCCCAGCCGGTGGCCGCCGTGGTCGAGGCGGCCGACGCCGCCGACGTGGCCGCCCTGGTCCGCCATGCCCGCGAGGAGGGGCTGACCGTCTCCGCCCAGCCGCGCGGCCACGGCGCGAGCGGCACCGCCGACGGCGTGATCCTGCTGCGCACCGACCGGCTGGACGAGCTGGAGATCGACCCGGCCGAGCGGCGCGCCCGCGCGGGGGCAGGCGTGACCTGGGGCGCGGTGCAGGCCGAGGCGGGCAGGCACGGCCTGACCGGGCTGGCCGGCAGCAACCCCGCCGTCACCGTCACCGGCTACACCCTCGGCGGCGGCCTGAGCTGGTTCGGCCGCAGGTACGGCTGGGCGGCCGACAGCGTGCGCGCCTTCGACGTCGTGGACGCCGAGGGGCGGCCCGCGCGGGTGACGGGGGAGAGCGACCCCGACCTGTTCTGGGCGCTGCGCGGCGGCGGCGGCGACTTCGCGCTGGTCACCGCCGTCGAGTTCGACCTGTACGCCGAGCGCGCCCTGTACGGCGGCCGCCTCATGTGGCCCGGCCGGCAGGAGGCCGAGGTGTTCGCGGCCTTCCGCGACCTGACCGCCGACGCGCCGCCCGAGCTGTCGTTGTGGGTGAACCGGGTCCAGTTCCCCAAGGCGCCTCCGATGGTGACCGTGGACCTCGCCTACCTGGGCGAGGCGGCCGAGGCCGAGGACCTGCTGGGCCGGCTCGCCAAGATCGACGGCGTGCTGAGCGACACCCGGTCCGCCATGGCCACGGCCGATCTCGGCGCGATCACCGCCGAGCCGACCGACCCGGCGCCCGCGGTGGCCCGCACCGAGTTGCTGACCGGGCTGGACGCCGGCGCCGTGGAGATCATGCTGGCCGAGCCGGTCGGGCCGCTGGTCGCCATGCAGGTCAGGCACCTGGGCGGGGCGCTGACCCGGCCGGGCGGCGGCGCCGGGGGAGCGCTGGCCGAGCCGTACCTGCTCTACCTGCTCGGGGCCGGGATCAGCCCCGAGCTGGGCCAGGCCGTACGGGCCAAGCAGGACGCGGTCGTCGCCGCCCTGGGCGGCCGGGTGAGCGGCCGCAAGCCGTACACGTTCCTGTCGCCGGGCGAGCGGGCGGCTCAGGCGTTCCCCGAGCCGGCGCTCGCCCGGCTGCGCGAGATCAAGCGGTCGCGCGACCCGCAGGGCGTGTTCCGCGCCAACTACCCGGTGCTGGACTGATCACCAGTTGGCGGGCAGGCCCGGCGTCGTGGCGGGCAGGGCGTGGCCGGGCGGGCGGATGACGTAGGCGACGCCGCCGCTGCTCGAACTGCGCAGCCACACGTTCTCGAAGTCGGCGCGCGGATAGACGTGGCGGACGGCGTCGTTGCTGGGCGAGGCCGGGTCGTTGGCGATCACGTCGCCCGTCGCGGTGAAGCCGACGATCACCATGAGGTGGCCGTCGGTGCCGTAACCGGCGCCGGGCAGCTCGCCCTTCTTGAACGACTGCGAGGTGATCACCGGGATGCCCGCCTTGATCAGCCGCTCCAGCTCGGTCAGGGTGCGCAGGCGGGTGACGAAGCCGTCCAGGCCGTAGCGGCCGGCGTAGGCGGTGTTGAACGGCCAGTTGCCGGCGCCCTGGTAGGCGTGGTCGTAGGTGTAGCGGGCCGCGTGGTCCACCTCGGGGTTCGGGTCGGACGGGTCCACCCAGGAGGTGTCCTGCGCGCTCGGCCATTTGTCCCAGTAGCCGAGCACCATCGTGGTCGAGGTCGGGCTGCACCACGCCTCGCCGCCGCCGTCCCACTCGGGGTAGTGGCCCGCGTGCACGTTCTGGGAGCGGCGCGGGACGTTCAGCTCGACGCCCCACGCCCCGCCGCCGGGGCTGACCGGGACGGTCTTGCGGTCGGGCACGTTCGAGGCCATCGCGCCGAACGTGCGCACCCGGGGCGTCACGGCCGAGCCCGGACTGCGGTAGAGGGTCAGGCGGAGCTGGTACGCCGACAGCTGCCGCCCGGACGCCGCCACCAGCGTGTCCACGGCGACGGACCCGTCGGCGTCGCCCTGGCCGGCCACGGAGGTGCGCAGGATGTCGCCCTCCGCGTAGGACCAGCGGCCGAGGACGTACCACTTGCTCAGCCCGGCGGTGTTCCTGGCCCTGGCCTCGACCTGCAGCCAGCTTCCCTGGGGCACGTCGGCCGTCCAGGAGGCGATCAGCTGGGTGGCGGGGAAGCCGACCGTGCGCTCGGGGCCGGTCCAGCGGGCGTACTCCCACGTCCTGGTGCCCAGGGCGTCGGTGTAGGAGGTGGTGCCGGCGGCCGAGGCGAACGACAGCCCGTCGGCGGCGGACGTGCCCTCGCCGGTGCCGGTGGCGAAGTCGGCCCGCTGGTAGACGACGTCGGGCACGACGGGGCCCGGCTTCGTCCCGGCGGCGTCCTTCCCGGCGACGGCGGCTACGGCGGGCGGTTGGAGGGTGGTGGCCAGCAGGAGTCCGGACAGGAGGACGGTCAGCGCGCGCATGAACCCACCTTGCTCGGAAGGCTTCGGATGGGCCCGACAGTAGGGACATCCGGCGGGCAAAACATCGGGAAATCTACGTATGGGCCATGAAGCTTTCCGTGCGCCGAAACTTTCTCTCCCGGTTGCCGCAGCTCGTCCTGGCATTGTCATCCGGGCGGTGACGAAAGTTTCTGTGATGGATTGACATGTTTCGGCATGGTCATCACACTCGCGATCGAGCTTCCCGTACCCGCCGCCCGCCTTGGAGGCAGACCATGATCAGGAAGTTGCTCATCCTCGGCGCCGCGTGCACGCTCGCCGCGGGCCTCGCGCTGACCTGGGCCACCACCCCCTCGAACGCCGCCGACTGCAGTGGCGGCTACGTCGGCCTCACCTACGACGACGGCCCCAACCCCGCCACCACCTCCAGCCTGCTCAACGCGCTGACCGCCAACGGCCTGCGGGCCACGATGTTCAACGTCGGCCAGAACGCGCAGAACAACCAGGCCCTGGTCCGTGCCCAGCAGAACGCGGGCATGTGGATCGGCAACCACAGCTGAACCCACCCGCACCTGACGCAGCTGAGCGCCGCCCAGATCCAGTCCGAGCTGCAACGCACCCAGCAGGCGATCCAGCAGGCCACCGGCGCCGCGCCGAGGCTGTTCCGGCCGCCGTACGGGGAGACCGGCGCCACCCTCCGGTCGGTCGAGCAGCAACTCGGCCTCACCGAGATCATCTGGGACGTCGACTCCCAGGACTGGAACGGCGCGAGCACCGCCCAGATCGTCCAGGCCGCCGGCCGGCTGCAGAACGGCCAGGTCATCCTCATGCACGACAACTACGCGACGACCATCGCCGCGATCCCGCAGATCGCCGCGAACCTGCGCGCCCGCAACATGTGCGCGGGCATGATCTCGCCGGTGACCGGCCGGGCCGTCGCGCCCGACGGGAGCGGCCCGACCACCCCGCCCTCGTCCCCGCCGCCCGGTGGCGGCGCCTGCACGGCGACCGTGTCCGCGGGCCAGCAGTGGGCCGACCGCTTCAACCTGTCGGTCGCGGTCTCCGGCACGAACTCCTGGATCGTCACCGTCACCGTGCGCAGCCCGCAGAAGATCATCGCCACCTGGAACGGCAGCCCGGCCTGGGACGGCACCGGCAACGTCATGACGATGCGGCCGAACGGCAACGGCAACACCTTCGGGTTCACCGTCCAGCACAACGGCGACTGGACCTGGCCCGCGGTCTCCTGCCGGGTGGGGTGAGGCCCGTCCCGGTATGGAATGCTCTCCGCCATGCTGATAAGGAACGGGACAATTGACGACATTTCCCCGATCGTGGCGTTGCACGTGGAGAGCTGGCGTACGGCCTACGCGGGCATCATGCCCGACGGTTTCCTGAACGGCCCCCTGGACGACGACCGGCTCGCGCTCTGGCGGGAGCGGCTGGACCCGCCCGTCCGGGGGGCGGGCCTGTTCGTCGGCCACGACGACGACGGGAAGCTGCTCGGCTTCGCCTACCTGCTGCCGTCCCCGGACGGCCGGATCCTGCTCGACAACCTGCACGTGCGGCCCGGGAGCACGGGCTCGGGCGCCGGATCGCGCCTGCTGCGGCACGGACTGGCCTGGGCGGCGGACGAGCATCCCGGCCGGGAGGTCTACCTGGAGGTGCTCAGGGCGAACACCCGGGCCATCGGCTTCTACGAACGGCACGGCGCACGCCGCACCGACGAGCGGATGTGCCGTTTCCAGCAGGGGTTCGAGCTGCCCGAGCTGGAGTACGCCTGGGGGAGCTGACCCTCCGGCGACGCGCGCCGCGAGCGGACGGCCGGGTCGTCAGGTGAGGGCGTCGCGCGTCCAGGAGCCCAGGACCAGCAGGGATTTGGTGCCGGTGACGTTGCCGGCCCGGCGTAGCCGGTCGATGACCTGCTGGAGGTGTCCGAGGTCGCGCACCCGTACGTGGATGAGGGCGTCGGGGTCGCCGGCGATGGTGAAGACGGCCTGCACCTCGGGCACGTCCGTCGCCGTGCGGACGATCTCGCCCACCGGCGTGGTCCCCGGGTACCGCAGCTCGGTGAACGCCTCGATGCCCCAGCCGAGCTTGGCGTAGTCGATCTGCACGGTGAACCCGGTGATCACCCCGATCTCCCTGAGCCGGTCGACCCGCCGCTTGACCGCCGCCACCGACAGCCCGACCTGCTCGGCCATCTCGGAGAAGGTGCGGCGGCCGTCCTCGCGCAGCAGCCGGAGCACCTGATGGTCGATGTCGTCGATGTCCGGCATGTGAGAATCCTCCTTGGTGACGCAAAGTTCTTCTGCGCCAGAATCGCCCAGCTCACATTATTTGCGTCTTCGTTGTGGTTTCACGTCTGATACTTGCGCACAGTAGCTCTCCGTTGCTGTGCTGGGAAACCCCACATACGCATTGCCCGCCAGGAGGTTCGCGTGAGCGTGAACAGCGCGACCGTGTCGCTCGACGACAAGTACGCCGCGCCGGACGGCCGGGTGCTGATCTCCGGCATCCAGGCCCTCGTCCGGCTGACCCTCGAACAGCGGCGCCTGGACCGGGACCGCGGCCTGAACACCAGGGCCTTCGTCTCCGGCTACCAGGGCTCCCCGCTGGGCGGCCTGGACCTGGAGATGGGCCGCGCGGCCCGCTTCCTGGACGAGGCCGGCGTCGTCTTCCAGCCCGGACTCAACGAGGAGCTGGCCGCGACGGCCGTGGCCGGCACGCAGCTCCTCGGCCAGGTCCCCGGCCGCAGCCACGACGGCGTCACCGCCTTCTGGTACGGCAAGAACCCCGGCCTCGACCGCGCCGCCGACGCCATCAGGCACGGCAACATGGCCGGCACCGCCGCGCTGGGCGGCGCGGTGGCCTGGATCGGCGACGACCCCGGCTGCAAGTCCTCCACAGTGCCCAGCTCGTGCGAGCCGATGTGCCAGAGCCTGTCGATGCCGCTGCTCGCCCCCGGCTCGGTCGCCGAGATCATCGAGTTCGGCCTGCACGCGGTCGCCCTGTCCCGCGCCACCGGCCTGTGGACGGGCCTGAAGATCGTCGCCGACATCGCCGACGCCTCGGCCACCGTCGAGCTGGGCGCGCCGTACGACATCCCCGCCCCCGACCACGCCGACCGCGGCAAGTCGCCGATCCTGGTCGGCCCCTCCGCCCTGGACGCCGAGTACGACCTGCTCACCCGCAGGCTGGAGCTGGCCCGCGACTACGGCCGCAGGCACGGGCTCAACCGCGTCATGCGCGACGCCCCCCGCGCCACGCTCGGCATCCTGGCCTCCGGCACCACGTACGCCGTGGTCCTGCGCGCCCTGGCCGACCTCGGCCTGGACGAGAGCGCCACCGAGGACCTCGGGCTGCGCCTGATCCGGCTCGGCATGCCCTTCCCGCTGGCCGAGGCCGACCTGGCCGCCATGACCTCCGACCTCGACCGGGTGCTGGTGGTCGAGGACAAGGTGCCGTTCCTGGAAGGGCAGCTCAAGCAGGCCCTCTACGGCGGCGAACGCGCCCCCGTCGTGTCGGGCCGGGACCTGCTGACCGCCCGCGGCACCCTCGGCGCCGAGGACGTCGCCAAGGCGCTGGCCGCCTGCCTCGGCCCCGACCGGCTCCCGCGCGGGACGGTCCACCTGTCCCGGCCCGCGTCCGCCGCGCGCCGCCTGCTGCCGATGGTCGCCGCGCGCACGCCGTACTTCTGCTCGGGCTGCCCGCACAACTCCTCCACCCGCACGTCCGACGACACGCTGGTCGGCGTCGGCATCGGCTGCCACGCCATGATCGCCCTCGACGGGCACGGCCGCGGCACCCAGATCGGCATCACCCAGATGGGCGGCGAGGGCGCCCAGTGGATCGGGCTCGCGCCGTTCACCCGGGACCGGCACTTCGTGCAGAACCTCGGCGACGGCACCTTCCACCACTCCGGCTCCCTGGCCGTGCGGGCCGCGGTGGCGGCCGGGGTGACGATGACCTACAAACTGCTCTACAACGACGCCGTCGCCATGACCGGCGGCCAGCGCGCCGAAGGGCGGCTCGACGTGCCCGCGCTCACGCGCTCGCTGGCCGAGGAGGGCGTGCGCAGGATCGTCATCACCACGCCTGAGCCGGAGACGTACCGCGGGGTGCGGCTGGCGCCGATCGCCTCCGTGCGGCACCGCGACGACCTCGCCGACGTCGAGCGCGAGCTGGCCGCCCTCGACGGCGTGACCGTCCTGCTGCACGACGACAAGTGCGCGGCCGAGGAACGGCGGCTGCGCAAGCGCGGCAAGCTGCCCACCCCGACGGCGAAGGTCGTGGTCAACGAGCGCGTCTGCGAGGGCTGCGGCGACTGCGGCGACGTCTCGACGTGCCTGTCCGTCCAGCCCGTCGAGACCGAGTACGGCCGCAAGACGCGCATCCACCAGCCGTCGTGCAACTCCGACCTGAGCTGCCTCAAGGGCGACTGCCCGTCGTTCCTGCTGGTCGAGCCCGGCACCAGGGCGCCGCGCGAGCTGCCGCCGCTGCCCGTGCGGCTGCCGGAGCCGGTCGTCAGGCTCGACGGCGACGCCGAGACGTTGATCCGGATGCCCGGCATCGGCGGCACCGGCGTCGTCACGGTCTCGCAGATCCTGCAGATGGCCGCCCACCTCGACGGCCTGCACGCCGCCGGCATCGAGCAGACCGGCCTCGCGCAGAAGGGCGGCCCGGTCGTCAGCGACGTGCGCATCGCCAAGCGGCCGGTGGACGGCTCGGTGCGCGCCTCGCGCGGCACGGCCGACGTGCTGATCGGGTTCGACCTGCTCGGGGTCGCCGCCGACGCCAACCTCGCCGTCGCCGCGCCCGGCCGGACGGTCGCCGTGGTGAACACCTCCATCGTGCCCACCGCCGCCATGGTCACCGGACGGGCGACCGTGCCCGGCTCCTCGGCCGACGCCGTGGTCAGGCTGGAGTCCGCCACCGAGGGCGCGGACAACCTGTACCTCGACGCCCACGAGCTGTCCGAGGCGCTGTTCGGCGACCACATGCCGGCCAACATGCTGCTGGTCGGCGCGGCGTACCAGCACGGCTGCCTGCCCGTCTCGGCCGCCTCGATCGAGGCGGCGATCAGGCTCAACAAGGCCGCCGTCGAGAAGAACCTCGCGGCCTTCCGCTGGGGCCGGGCCGCCGTCGCCGACCGTGAGGCGGTACGCCGGGCCGCGCTCGCCGAGCCCGCCGAGCGGCCCGCGCCCGGCCTGGAGGAGACGCTGGCCCTGCGGGTGGCGGACCTGACCGGCTACCAGAACCAGACCTACGCCCGTACGTACGAGAGCGACGTCAGGCGCGTGGTCGCCGAGGCGGCCGGGCGCGCGGGGGAGGAGGCCGGCGCGCGCGTCGGGCTCGCCTACGCCCGCTCCCTGCACAAGCTCATGGCCTACAAGGACGAGTACGAGGTCGCCCGCCTGCACCTCGACCCCGAGGAGCAGGCCAGGCGCGAGCGCGAGTACGGCGCCGACGCGGTCGTGTCCGTGATGCTGCACCCGCCGCTGCTGCGCGCGATGGGCATGCAGCGCAAGATCCGGCTGCGCCGCTCCGCGCCGGTGCTGTTCCGCGGCCTGCGGGCCGCGCGCGTGCTGCGCGGGACCGCCCTCGACGTGTTCGGCCAGGCCGAGGTCCGCCGGGTCGAAAGGGAACTGATCACCGAATATCGTGATCTCATGCGTGCCGCCCTCGCCCGGCTGACCCCCGGCACGATCGACGCCGTCGCCGAGATCGCCGGCCTTCCCGAGTCGATCCGCGGGTACGAGGACATCAAGCTCGCCCGCGTCGCCGAGTTCCGTGAGCGGGCCGCGGCCGCCCTGGCCCGCCTCGCCGAAGCCGCACCCAAGGAGTCGTCGTGACCGTTGACCGCCTGCTCCCCGACCAGGACGCCAAAGACCTGATCGAGCTGACCCGCGACATCGCCGACAAGGAGCTCGCGCGCCGGGTCGACGAGCACGAGCGCGCGGAGACGTACCCGGAGGGGCTGTTCGCCACCCTCGGCGCGGCCGGACTGCTCGGGCTGCCCTACCCCGAGGAGTTCGGCGGGGGCGGGCAGCCGTACGAGGTGTACCTCCAGGTGATCGAGGAGCTGGCGGCCCGCTGGGCGGCGGTCGCGGTGGCGACGAGCGTGCACACGCTGGCCTGCTTCCCCGTGGCCGCGTACGGCACCCCCGAGCAGCGCGAACGCTGGCTGCCCGACATGCTGGCCGGACGGATCGTCGGCGGCTACAGCCTGTCGGAGCCGCAGGCGGGCTCGGACGCGGGCGCGCTGACCTGCCGGGCCGAGCGCACCGAGAGCGGCGACTACCGCATCACCGGCAACAAGGCCTGGATCACCCATGGCGGCATCGCCGACTTCTACGCCCTGTTCGCCCGCACTGGCGAGCGCATCTCCTGCTTCCTCGCGCCCGGCGCGGCCGAAGGGCTCACGTTCGGCCGCCCCGAGGAGAAGATGGGCCTGCACGCCGTGCCGACCACCAGCGCCCACTGGGACGGCGCCGTCATCGACGGCGACCGGCTGATCGGCGAGGAGGGCCAGGGCCTGCAGATCGCCTTCAGCGCCCTCGACTCCGGCCGGCTCGGCATCGCGGCCTGCGCCGTCGGCCTGGCCCAGGCGGCCCTCGACGAGGCCGTCGCCTACGCCAAGGAGCGGCAGACCTTCGGCAAGCGCATCATCGACCACCAGGGCCTCGGCTTCCTGCTGGCCGACATGGCGGCGGGGGTGGACAGCGCGCGGGCGACGTACCTGGACGCCGCCCGCCGCCGCGACGCCGGCCTCGACTACAGCCGGCAGGCCAGCGTGGCCAAACTGGTCGCCACGGACACCGCCATGAAGGTCACGACGGACGCGGTCCAGGTGTTCGGCGGCTACGGCTACACCAGAGAGTTCCGGGTGGAGCGCTACATGCGCGAAGCCAAAATCATGCAGATCTTCGAGGGCACCAACCAGATCCAGCGCCTGGTCATCGCTCGCCAGCTGGCGAAGTAGCCGCTGGCGCCGCAACCCCGTCGGGCGCTGTAGCAACGGAATGAGGGCGGAGGACGGTTCGCATCTAGCGGCTGTGGTTGGCGGGGGCTTCGAAGATGAGGCCGCGGCCGTCCTCTTCGTCCCAGTCCTCTCCGACCTTGACGAAGCCGAAGCCGGCGATCGTGGCCAGGGACGCCGCGTTGTCGGGGCTGATCGTCGCCCGTACGGTCTTGATCGTCGGTTCGGCCGCGGCCCGGTGCAGCAACTCGATCAGGATGGCTCGGCCGTACCCCTGGCGACGGAACTCTGGAGCGACCGCGTAGCCGATCTCCACCATGCCGGCCTCGTCGGGCGGTCCGTGAAAGCCGGCATGGCCGATGACGACGCCTTCGGGCCCGGTCACCGCCTGCCGCGCCATCCACGGTGCGTGGTCCGGGTCGGCGGCCATCTGGTCGATCCGGATCCGCCACAGCCACCGTGCTCTGTCTGTCACGAAGTAATCGGTCAGAGCGACCCCGGCCGCATCGCTGGCTGTGGCCAGATCCCCGTCGAGCAGAGCGGACATCGCGGTGCTCGACAACTCGACGAAGCGCACCTGCTTCGGACTGGTGGGGAATGACGTCTGGCGATCGGCTTCATCTGTCACGGTGTGATGGTCGCAAGGTGTTCGACAGACGTCCACGAGTTTTTGGCCGGTTTCGGTGCTCATCGTAGGAGCAGCAAGGCGCTGGGTGCTAGGCCCCTGGTTACTGGCGTAACGGATAGTAGTTGATTAATCACTCTGTGTTTAGGGTTGGGATTGGGTGGCATCCGCCGCTCCCGTCCCGAAGGGAAATCGATCATGCGACGTATCCCGATCGCCCTGGCCGCCCTCGCCGCCGCCGGCGCCGTGGCGATGGCCCCGCTCGCCACAGCCCAGGCAGCCACCGCTGTTTCGCTCAACGCGCCGGTGGCGCGGGCGGGCGAGGTCATCACTTGTCAGGAGGTGGACGCGCAACTGCCGGACATCTTCGCCCGTGCCTGCGACACCGACCATTGGGGGCCTCTGTCCGACTTCGTCATCAATTCCAGAGACCGGGCCGTCTACCGCTGCGTCACTGGCTGGGCCGAAGGCAGCCTGTGGGTCCGTGGCCAAGGATGCCGGCGGCTCCAGACCTCCTGACCGGCCGACGGTTCAGACCGGCAGATCAGACCGGTGGCCCGAACCGTCGTGGGCGCGTGGGGGAGTCCGTCCGGAAAGTCCGCGAAACGCCGGGACTGGTGACTGCATCGTGAGCGCCGCCGGTCCGGCGGCGGCCGGGAGCGGCCGGAGGGCTGCTCACCCGGCGGGCCGATCCGCCAGGCGGCGCCGAGCGTTCCCGCCGGTCCTCCGCCCGCGCCTTGCGGGGTGCCCCGGGCGGGCGCCCGGCAACCTGACGCAGAGCACCTCTCCGTGCCCGCATCCCCGTGACGGAAAGAACCCGCATGCGGTTGCATCTCATCGGCACCGGATCGATCTTCACCGACCGGATGAGCGCGAGTGCGCTCATCGACGGCACGCTCCTCGTCGACACACCCAACGGCTCGGTCAAGGCGATGCGCCGCGGCGGGATCGACCTGACGGCCATCGACCTCTGCCTGATCACGCACTTCCACGCCGACCACTTCTTCGACATCGTCTTCCTGCCCATGGAGCAGGGGCTGCTGCGCGAACGCGACGGTGAACTCGTCCTGCTCGGCCCCACCGGGCTGGAGGAACGAGTTCGGCCCCGCCGGCGGTCGATGGGAGGGCCCCGGCCAGGGGCGCGACTACCTGGTACGGGCCCCGCCGGTGCAGCACGCCACGCCGATCGCGCTGGGCTACGCCATCCATGGGCTTGGACGACGTCGAGGCCCTGGCCGCACGCTGGCCCGACCGCGCCTTCATCCCCACCCACCTCGGCGACGACGTCACCGGCTCCGACCGGCCCAACATCGTCTTCCCCGCGTAGGCCCGGCGCCGCCGAGAAGCTGCTCCGACGTCGTCCGGGCAGCCTGGTGGCGACGCAACGCTCGATGGGGTGCTCCGCAGTGACTTGACCCGCTGTGTGGGACTTTGAGGAGATCTTGCCGGCGAACGCTAGGGTGAGATCTCGTGCAGCCGCTCACGCCGGAAGACTTAGCCCGAATCGGCCCCTATCGGCTGGTCGGGGTGCTGGGGCGAGGCGGTCAGGGGACGGTTCTCCTGGGGCAGGGGCCGTCCGGCGAGCAGGTCGCGGTCAAGGTGTTGCACGCCGATGCCGCGGCGGACGAGAACGCACGCCGCCGGTTCCTGCGCGAGGCGGAGGCGGCCCGCCGGGTGGCCGCGTTCTGTACGGCGCGGGTGCTGGACACGGGCCTGGTGGCCGGCAGGCCGTACATCGTCAGCGAGCACATTCCGGGGCCGTCGCTCGATCTGCTGGTCAGGACAGAGGGGCCGCGATCGGGCAGCGGGCTGGAGCGGCTCGCGGTGGCCACGCTCACCGCGCTGGCGGCCATCCACCGGGCGGGGATCGTCCACCGCGACTTCAAGCCGCACAATGTGATCATGGGCCCTGAGGGGCCCGTGGTGATCGACTTCGGGATCGCCAGGGTGACCACCCAGACGGCCACGCACAGCGTGGTGGGCACCCCCGTCTACATGGCGCCGGAGCAGTTCGGCGGAGCGCCGATCACCCCGGCGGCCGACCTGTTCAGCTGGGCGGCCACCATGGTCTACGCGGCCACCGGGCAGCAGGCCTTCCGTGGAGACGCCCTTCCCGCCATCATGCACGCCATTCTGACCCGCGAACCCGACCTGTCGTCCGTGCCGCCGGAGCTGCGGCCGGTGCTGGCGGCCTGCCTGGCCAAGGAGCCCGCCGCCCGGCCAGGCGCCGCCGCCCTGGTACGCCGCCTGACCGGCGACGAGTCTCCGCCGGCCGTTCCCGTCCCTCCTGCCCCTCCCGCGGCGCACGCCACGACGGGCATCCCGGAGGCCGAGCGGCTCACCCTCCGGGTATATCCGCCGACGCGGGAGAACCTTCCTCCCGGCCCGGCGGACCCGCACGGGCCGCCTGGCCAGGACGTCCCTTCGACGCCTCCAACCGGCGGCGACGGGGGCCGGTCGAAGAGGGTCGGCCTGGCAGTCGGCGCCGGAGCGGTCGCTCTGGTGCTGGTCGTGGTGGGCGTGCGAGCCGTGGTCAAGAACGCGGTACGGGGAGCGCTGCCGACCGGCCGCCCCTCCACCGCCGCCTCCTCCCAGCCAAACCCCTCAGAGACGCCGGAGCCCTCCCAGACACCATCGCAGACGCCTTCCCAGACGCCCTCGGAAAAGCCGCGCGAGGACCCGTTCACCCCCGCCGACCTCGACAAGGAGAGCACGGACCCGACCCCGATCACCGCCGAAGCCCTGCTCCCGCAGTCCTTCACGAGTGCCATGGGGATGCGTTTCAGCCGTAAGGCGGCCGGGGTGGAGGACTGCCCGAGCCCGTGGCCCGTCGCCAGGGTCAAGTCCGCCCTGCGCAAGGCGCGCTGCGACGACATGGCCGTGGGCGTCTACGTCGGCTCGGGGGCCCCGAAGGGACGCGTCATGGTGACCGTCTGGGTCGTCCCGCTGAAGGACTCGGGCCGGGCCCGCGCCGCGTACGCGAGGCTCAAGGACGCCTACGCGCAGGAGTGGGGCATCCGGTGCCCTCAGACCGGTCCGGGGTCGACCGGAATCTGCTACACGTCGAACTGGTGGGACGTGCAGCTGTCCTCGTGGACCGGGCAGCGCGGCCGGTACGTGATCCGCACCCTCGCCGTCCACACGAACCTCACCAGAGCCGCCGCCGCGGCCAAGTGGCTCAAGGACGCCTCGCGCGCGGCGTTCAAGAACTCGGGCCCCCTGCTCCACCAGAACGGGCAGTGAACGAATCCGACGGCCTACGTGCGGATAAAGATCAGTCCGGAAATGTCAAGATCACTTGCTGCTCAAAGCCATCTCCAGTCTCGGCCGATCTCTCCGTTAACTCTGGTCTCTTGCTGGGCGACGTTGATCGCGTAAAGATCCCCACGCAAGGAGCTGCCATGATCCGCGCACTCAACCAGCTGGGAGACCGCCTCCTCGACAAACTCCTCCCCTCGGCGAACGCCTCGGCCGCGTGCTGGACCGACTGGTGCTGCCAGGGCAAGTTCTGCCGGACCTGCTGCTACCACGACTCCAGCGGCACGGTCAGCTGCGGCAGCTTCGACTACTGCTGACGCCTCCTCCCGATCTCCCATGACAGCCATGCAGTACGTCGCGCCGGCCTGCCGGGTGGCGCTGGGCGTCGTCTTCCTGGTCGCGGTGGCCGGCAAGGTGCGCGGCAGGTCCGCGTTCGCCGGGTTCCGCGGGTCCGTGCGCGGCCTGGTCCCGCTGGGGCCACGGGCCGTCACGGCGCTGAGCGGCGCCGTCGTCCTGGCCGAAGGGTGCGTCGTCGTGCTGCTGGCGATCCCCGGGACAGTGCGGGCCGGCCTGCTGCTGGCCGGCACCGTCCTGGTGGGTTTCTGTGCCGGGATCGTCAGGGCGATGCGCTCGGGCGCCACGACGCCGTGCCGGTGCTTCGGCGCCGCCGGGACGCCGCTCGGTGGCCGCCACCTCGTCCGTAACGCCGGGCTGCTCGCGCTGGTCGCCGCCGGGCTCGTGCCGGGGCACGCCGCACCGCATCCGGCGGGCGTCGCCCTGAGCGTGCTGGCCGGCGGCGTCCTCGCCGTCATCGTGATCTTCTTCGACGACCTCGCCGACCTGTTCGCCGCACAACCGCGTCACCCCTGAGGAGCCCGCATGCCCTATCTCGTCGCCGCCGTCGTCATCGTCGGACTGTTGTGCCTGGTGAATCTGGTGCTGACGCTGGCGGTGATCCGCCGCCTGCGCGCGCACACGCTGCGGCTGTCGGAGCTGGGGCCGACGCGTCCCCCGACGGTGCAGCCGGGCACGACGATCGGCGAGTTCAGCGCGACGACCGCCGACGGCGGGACCGTGTCGCGCGCGTTCTTCTCGGGGGTCTCCGTGGTGGCGGTGTTCTCCACCGAGTGCGCGTCCTGCCACGAGCTGCTGCCGGAGTTCACGTCCTACCTCGCCGACACGCGTCCCGAGCGGGTGCTGGCCGTCGTCACGGGCGACCCGGACGAGGCCCGGCGGTTCACCCGCGAGCTGACGTCGGCCACCGTCGTCGTGGAGCCGATGGGCGGCCCGGTGAGCAGGGCGTTGCAGGTCTCGCAGTTCCCCAGCTTCTTCCTGGTCGACGGTGACGCGGTGGTCGTGGCGGCCGACACCGCCCCGGGCAGGCTGCCGGCGGTCACCCGCCGATGACCCCTCCCGCCGGGCCCGGCGGCGCCGCCCGCGGACGGCGTGCGCGCGCGGCCGTGGCGCTCGCCTGGCGGGCGCATCCGGCCGCCGTCCTGGGGTCGGGGATCGCGGTGCTGCTCATGGGGCTGGTCCCGGTGGCCGCCGCGTGGCTGACCAAGCTCGTCCTGGACGGCCTGGCCGCCGGGGCGGGGCCCGCCGAACTGCTGCCGCCGGGCGTGGCCCTCGGCGTGACCGGCCTGGCCGGCGCGGCCCTGCCCGCGGTCGCGGAGTACGCCCAGGAGCAGCTCCGCCGCGCCCTCCAGGTGCTGATCCAGGACCGGCTGTTCCAGGCGGTCAACGCCCATCCGGGGCTGAGCCGGTTCGAGAACCCGGCCTTCCACGACCGCATGCGGCTGGCGCAGGAGGCCGGGCAGAACGCGCCGCAGCGGATCGTCCGCTCGACCCTGGGGATCGCCCAGGGAGCCGTCACCCTCGCCGGGTTCACCGCGGCGCTGGCCGTGCTCGCGCCGGGGATGATCGTCGTCGTGGCGCTCTCCGCGATCCCGTCGGTCCGCGCCCAGCTCGACCTGTCGAGGCGTCGCGCGGGCATGATGTGGGGCGTCAGCTCCAGGGCCCGGCGGCAGATCTTCTTCGCCGGCCTGCTCACCAGCCCCGACGCGGCCAAGGAGATCCGCCTGTTCGGCCTCGGCGACCTGCTGCGCGGCCGGATGCTGGCCGAGCTGCGCGCGGTCAACGCCGCCGAGCAGGGGCTGGCCCGCCGGACCCTGCGTACTCAGGGCGCGTTGTCGCTGGTGGGGGCGGCCGTCGCGGCGGCCGGCCTGCTCTGGGCGATCATCGCCGCCGCGTCGGGCGCGCTGAGCGTCGGCGACGTCGCCGTGTTCGTCGCGGCCGTGGCAGGGGTGCAGTCGGCGCTGGCGTCGATCGTCGGCCAGTCGGCGGACGCGCACAACGCGCTGCTGATGTTCGGGCACTACCTCGACGTGGTGGCCGACCCGCCCGACCTGCCCGTGCCGCGGCGGCCGCGGCCCGTCCCGGCGTTGCGCGAGGGCATCGAGGTGCGCGACGTCTGGTTCCGGTACGACGACGCCCATCCGTGGGTGCTGCGCGGGGTCGACCTCTTCGTCCCCCGCGGCGGCTCGCTCGCCCTCGTCGGCCTGAACGGCGCGGGCAAGAGCACCCTGGTCAAGCTGATCTGCCGGCTGTACGACCCGGTGCGCGGGTCCATCCTCTGGGACGGCGTCGACCTGCGCGAGACGGACCCCGCCGAGCTGCGCGGCCGCATCGGCGCGGTCTTCCAGGACTACATGTCCTACGACCTGACCGCGGCCGAGAACATCGGCCTCGGCGACGTCGCGGCGATCGGCGACCGGGAGCGGGTCGAGGACGCCGCCCGGCTGGCCGGCGTCCACGAGACGGTCGCCGGGCTGCCGCGGGGCTACGACACGCTGCTGAGCCGGATCTTCTTCGGCGACCGGGACGACCCCCAGGCCGGAGTGGTGCTGTCCGGCGGTCAGTGGCAGCGCCTGGCGCTGGCCCGCGCCCTGATGCGGAAGGGACGCGACCTGCTCGTGCTGGACGAGCCGAGCTCCGGCCTGGACGCGCAGGCCGAGCACGCCATCCACCAGAGCCTGCGCCGCCACCGCGCCGGACGCACCAGCCTGCTGATCTCCCACCGGCTGGGCGCGGTCCGGGACGCGGACACGATCGTCGTGCTCGCCGAGGGCCGGATCGCCGAGCACGGCTCGCACGCCGAGCTGATGGCGCTCGGCGGGGAGTACGCGAGCCTGTTCACCCTCCAGGCCCAGGGCTACGAACCGGCCACCCCACCGGACCCGCGGACGGGCGACATCGACCGGACGACGACGCCGAGCACCCGGTCGAACGGCACGTAACCCCACACCCGCGAGTCCTCGCTGACCGGCCCGTCCCCCAGGACGACCAGCCGGCCGGCCGGGACCGTGTCGCCCGGCGACGCCCCCACCCGGCCCGCGACCTCGGGCGGAACCGGGTCGCCCGGCACGGCCACCGCCCGCTTGATGAACCACATGGCCGCCCCCGGCGGCGGCAGCGGCCCGGTGCGCCACTCGCCACCGGGCGGCAACGTCTGCAGCACCACGACCTGACCGCGTCCGACGCCCGCCCCCGTCGTCCTGCGGACGAGCACCCGGTCGCCGGTGCGGTAGGTCGGCAGCATGCTCGCCCCGCTGATCCAGACGACGACCAGGCGCCGCCGGGCGACGGCCAGCCCGGCGGCCAGAGCCGCGATCGGGGCCAGCAGGATCAGGACACGCCGCACGACGCCCTCCCAAGTCGATCATCACCGGAGACTGCCGACACTAGCGGCGGATCACCTCGCCGGACAGCCCGGACAGCCCGGACAGCCCGGACGGCCCGTGCGGCCCGCCGAAGGGGCCGCTCACCTCACGGCCCGGGCCGGCCGGGGTGGTCGAGGCCGGCGGTGAGCTGGTCGATCGCCGTGTCGATGCGCCGTCCGAGCAGGGCGGTGTCCGGCGGCCCTGCGGAGGCCGCGGTCTGCCGGAGCCACTGGTCGAGGACGACGCGCAGCGCCGTCAGGGCCGCGGCCGCGCACAGCAGGGGATAGCCGGTGTCGCCGGGACGCCCGGGGGCGGGGTGGCCGATGTGCTCGGCGATCGCCTCGGCCAGGGCCTGCTCCTGCGCGGCGAGCACGGCCAGTTGCTGCGGCACCAGCGTGGGCGCCGACCGGACGAGCTGCAACGCCCGGACGTGGTCGCGGCCGGCGGCGTCGCTCTCGTGCATGACCGTCAGCACGGCCTCGCGGAAGGCCCGCAGGACCGGCTCGGTGCGCGGCCGGGCCCTGAACCGGGCGACGAGCTCCTGCGCGGCGGCGGCCAGCGAGGCCACGACCGCCTCCTCCTTGCTGGAGAAGTAGTTGAAGAACGTGCGCAGCGCGATGTCGGCCTCGCCGGCGATCTGCTCGACGGTCACGTTCTCGACGCCGTGGCGCAGGGCCAGCCGGAGCGCCGCCGCGCTGAGGGCGGCGCGGGTGGCCTGCTTCTTGCGTTCGCGGCGGCCGGGCGACGCGGGCTCCCCGCCGCCCGATGCGAGCTGAACCACCCCGGCCTCCTCTGCCACGGTCCTCATTATGGGCTCCGGCACGGTGACGGGGCGCCGGCGGGCACTGCGTCCGGTCAGGACCAGGCGACGGGCAGGGAGTGCACGCCGAAGATGAGCATCTCGTCGCGCACCGGCACCTGGCCGGCCGGCACGGCCAGCCGCAGGTCCGGCAGGCGGGTGATCAGCTCCGTCAGGCCGATGCGCATCTCCACCCGGGCGAGCTGCTGGCCCAGGCACTGGTGCACGCCGTGCCCGAAGGCCAGGTGCGGGACGCGGGCGCGGTTGACGTCGAACCGGTCGGCGTCGGGCCAGTGGCGGGGGTCGCGGTTGACCTCGGGCGTGGCGATCACGACGGTCGCGCCGGCGGGGAGGTCGGCGCCGCCCAGCGTGACGGGCTCGGTCGTGACGCGGCTGACGCCGAGCTGGATGATGCTCAGGAAGCGCAGCAGCTCCTCGACCGCGTTGTCGACGAGGGAGGGGTCCGCCCGCAGGGCGGCGAGCTGGTCGGGGTGCTCCAGCAGGGCGAACGCGCCCAGGCCCAGCATGTTGGCGGTGGTCTCGTGGCCCGCGCCGAGCAGGACGAGGGCGACGTCCACGAGCTGGGCGTCGGTCAGCGGCGGGTCGGCGTCGTGGACGAGCCCCGACAGCAGGTCGTCGGCCGGCTCGGCGCGCTTGGCGGCCACCAGCCGCTGCATGAACGCGTACAGCTCGACGCCCGCCACGGCCCGCTCCTCGTCGGTGGAGCCGGCGTTCAGCCCGACGGAGGTGCGTTCCTGGAACTCGGCGCGGTCGGCGTAGTCGACGCCGAGCAGCTCGCAGATGACCAGCGACGGCAGCGGCAGCGCGAACGACGGCACGAGGTCGGCCTCCGTGCCGGCCGCCTTCATCGCCTCGATGTGCTCGACCGCGATCTCGGTGACCCTGGCCTCCAGCTCGCGCATGCGCCGGACGGTGAACTGGCCGGTCAGCAGCCGCCGGATGCGCGTGTGCTCGGGCGGGTCCATGAACACGAAGAAGCCGTCCTCGCGGCTCTCGACGGACGGGCCCGCCGGAAGGACGCCCGCCGCCTGCTCGGCCACCTCGTGCGGCTGCAGCGACGTGGCCTCGCGGTGGCGGACCCGGTCGGCGCTGAAGCGGGCGTCCGACAGGACGGTGCGGGCCTCGTCGAAGCCGGTGACCAGCCACGCCCGCGCGCCGTTGAGCAGCTCCACCGGCCGGACCGGGTCCTGGCCGCGCCGCTCCCGCAGGCCCGGCGGCGGGTCGAACGGGCACCCGCCGCGCACGACCAGGTCGGCGGGCAGGATCCGGCGCATCGCCGTGGGGCTCGCGCCGGGGGAGTCGTCGGTCAGGCTGCGGTCGCTCATCGGCGGGTCCTGTTCTCGCGGGTGCGGGCCGTTCCACCCTACAAAGATGCACGACGCGCATCAATGCACGTTGTGCATGTCCTTTCGATCGCCGGATCAAGGTGTGCCCGCGGGCCCACGGGGCAAAGGCACGCATCCGACAGCTCACCCGCACGGGAGGAACGTGATGACGCGACAGCCTGTACGAGCACCGGTTGCGGCACCGGTTGCGGGGACGGCGTGAGCGGTAAGGGCTCACAGGAGGCGACCTACGCGGCGCTGGCCGCCAACCTGGGGATCGCCGTCACCAAGTTCGTGGCGTTCTTCTTCACCGGTTCGTCCTCGATGCTCGCCGAGGGCATCCATTCCTTCGCCGACTCGGGCAACCAGGGGCTGCTGCTGCTCGGTCAGTCCCGCGCCAAGCGCGGGCCCACCCCGTCCCATCCCTTCGGCCACGGGCGCGAGCGGTACTTCTACGCCTTCCTGGTCTCGGTCGTGCTGTTCTTCGGCGGCGGCCTGTTCGCCCTGTACGAGGGTTACGAGAAGATCAGCCACCCGAAGCCGCTGGAGAGCTGGCCGTGGGCGATCGGGGTGCTGGTGGGCGCGATCGTCATGGAGGGGCTGTCCCTGCGCACGGCGGTGCGCAACGCCAACCGGGCCCGCGGGGGCCGGTCGTGGCTGCGCTACATCCGCGAGGCCAAGGCCCCCGAGCTGCCCGTGGTCCTGCTGGAGGACACCGCCGCCCTGCTCGGGCTGGCCTTCGCCCTCATCGGGGTCACGCTCGCGCTGGTCGTCGGCGACCCGGTCTACGACGGCATCGGCTCGATCGCCATCGGCGTGCTCCTGATCATCGTGGCCGTCACCCTGGCCACCGAGACCAAGAGCATGATCATCGGTGAGTCGGCGTCGCCGGAGGTCCAGCGGGCCATCGAGGAGGCCCTGCGCGAGGACGACGCCGTCGCCTCCTTCAC
>NZ_JBSFGJ010000065.1:0-31853 GCF_053596515.1 Nonomuraea sp. NPDC001684 | reverse complement strand
TCCTCCCGGACCCGGGCCGAGGAGATCAGCCGGATGTCGTCGCTCAGGTCGAGAACGGTGGCCGCCGCCTGGTCCACCTCCCCCGCGCGGAGAAGGGAGTGGGCGGCCCGCAGCCCGATCAGGGCACGGGTGCGCAGCTCGACCGGCCGTCTGCCCCGCATGGACGCGGCGAAGTGGCGGGCGGCGGTGGCGTGGTCGCCGAGCTGGGTGAGGGTCAGGCCGATCTGGTGCTCCAGGGACTCGCGCCGGTAGTTGCCCGTCCACTCCGACTCGGGGACGGAGTCGGCGCGTTCGAGCTGGGTCTCGGTACGGCTGAGCAGGCTGAGCGCGTCCCAGCGGGTGCCGGCGGCGGCGTGGGTCTCGGCGCGCATGCCGGTGATCCACGCCTGGGTGCGGGCGGGACCGTGCCCGGCCAGCGCGGACGCGGCCGCCTCGGCCAGGGCCAGCGCCTCGCCGTCGTGGCCCAGCTCGGCGGCCTGGACGGCCATGCTGCGCAGGGCGGTGGCGCGCAGCAGCAGGTCGGCGGCCTCGTCGGCGAGACGCACGCTGCTGATGTAGTAGCGCTGGGCCAGGGCGTGGGCGCCGGCGTCCATGGCCATGTAGGCGGCCAGGTAGCTCAGCTCGGCGGCGGCGGCGAACAGGTCGGGCCTGCGGCGGCCGGTCGTGCCGTGCAGCAGGGGTGTGACCTCGCGGGACAGGTAGGCGGCGACCGCGGCGCGGGCGTGGCCGCCGCCGTAGCGGTCGTCCAGGTCGGCGAAGGCGCGGGTGGTGGCGCGGATCCGTTCGACGTCGCCCGCGCCGGCCCGGCGGGCCGCCGCGCGGCCGCCCGCCCGCCGCGCGGCCAGGACCGATAAGCCCGATAAGCCGGACAACGCGGCCAGGGTGAACGTGCGCCGGTTGAGCAGGTCGTCCTCGCCCAGCACGGCGAGCCGGGCGACCGGGTCGCCGCGCCAGGGATCGTCGGCGGACGGCGACCCGCCCGGCTCCGGCCAGCCCAGATGCGCCGGGCGCAGGCCGGGCCTGCCCAGGCGGCGGCGGAACGCCTCGACCGCCGCGCGCACCGCCTCGGGGCGCGGGATGGTGCCGGTCAGCCAGTGGCCGACCGCCGAGCGGTCGTAGTGCACGCGCTCGCCACTCTCGGCGGCGACGGCGTTGACGTGCCGCGCGGTGGCCGCGTGGGTCCAGCCCGCCTGCTCGATCAACGCCGCCAGCGCCCGGTTGACGACTGGGTGGGTACGGCGGGGCGGCATCTCATCTTCACATCGCTTCACATCACTGTGGCCTCGACGGTGCGCCGGACGTGGCTCACCGTCAAGAGTGCGGGCCGTGCCCCTCGCGGGACGGCCCCGTACGGAGGACGGCGAGGGAGGGGCTGATGGACGGGCTGCACGGCGCGGGCCGGCACGAGACCGGCCTGGAGGAGGCGGCGCAGGAGGAGCTGACGGCCGCGCTGGCGGGCCGCCCGCTGGTCTGCGTCGAACGGTTCAGCACCGCGCTGCGCACCGGCTACACCGGCCCGGCCCCGGTCGAGGTGCTGCGCCCGGCGCTGAGCATCGGCTGCTACCCGGCGTGGGACCCGGCGCTGCCCGGCATGGTCGTCGCCGCCGAGGAGCGCACCAGGACCCGGTCGGTCGCCGAGCGGCACGCCTGGCTGCCCCGCGTCCGGCACGAGGCCGCCCGGCACCTGCTCAAGCTGGACCGTCCGCCGGTCGTCTTCACCTGGTACGACAACGCCCGCCTGCGCGAGCTGGCCGGCCCCGGCGGGGTGGTCGCGGCCATCGACGCCGACGTGCGGGCCGCGATCGAGGCCAAGCACCTGCTGGACGACCTGCTGCGGGCGGCCGGCGTGCCGGCGGTGGCCCGCGTCCCCTGCGTGCACGTCGAGCGGCTGCCCGGACTGGCCGAGCTGCGGCGCGCGGTCGGCACCGAGCGGGTCGTGGTGCAGGCGGGCCGGCGGGCGGACCGGCACGGCACCGTGGTCGTCGCGGGCGAGGAGGACATGCCGCGCGCGGCCCGGCTGCTCGGGCCGTACCGGGTGGCGGCGTACGTGCCGGGCTGGCCGTGCACGATCGCGGTGCTCAGCGTGCCCGACCGCGATGGCGGCGTCCGGGTGTACGCCGACCGCCCCGCCCACACCTCGGCCGGGATCGCCGAGCTGGGCGCCGGGCCGATGCGCAGCACGGGCGACGACTGGTCGCGCCCCTGGCCGACGCCCGCCGCCGCGCTGCTCATCGAGTGCGCCGAGCGCATCGCGTCCTGGGCCTGGCGCAGGTACGGCGCGGCCGGCCTGTTCAGCGTGGAGGCCATCCTCACCCCGGGCGAACGGGTCCACCTGACGGCGATCAAGTGGCGGCACCAGGAGGGCACCGAGGTGGCGTCGGTCAACCAGCAGGCCGCCGGGCTGCCCCCGTTCGTGCTGGCCCACCTGTCGGTGATGCTCGGCGGGCCGGTGACCTGGCTGGGGGACGCGCAGGAGTTCAACCAGCGCACGCTGCTGCGCTCGGCCCGGCCGGGCGGGCCGTTCCACGTCCGGGTCCGCCTGGCCCGCGACACCCCCGTACGCGTGTCGGCCGCCCACGGCCCCGGCGTCTACCGTCTGGACCGGTCGGGGAGCCTGCGGTGGGTGCGGCGGGGGGCGCACCCGTCGCAGGCGCGGGCGAGCCAGGGCGAGTTCCTGCTGGCCAACCTGCCCGAGCCGGACGTCGTCTGCCATCCGGGGGCCCACCTCGCCACCGTCGAGGGCGTCGCCGAGGACGGGGCGCACCCGTTCGACGGCCCGGACACCGCCTCCTTGGCCACCCGGCGGATCGTCGCGGCCGTCGAGGAGCTGTTCGACGAGGTCAAGGAGCTCTGATCGGCACGTTGCGACAGGGAGCCCGCGGACCGATGAGTTCCCCCGTCCCTGGTGGTCCAACCTGATGACACCCGACTCCGCGGAAGGACCCACACCGATGAGCACCACGCACATTCTCGACATACCGGGCGGGCGCCTGCGCTACCACGTCCGCGGCAGCGGCCCGCTGCTGCTGCTCGTGGGCGCGCCGATGGACGCCGCCCCCTTCGCCCCGCTGGCCGAGGAGCTGGCCGGCGAGCACACCGTCGTCACCCACGACCCGCGCGGCGTGGCCGGCAGCACGCTCGACGACCCCGGCCAGGACTCCACCCCCGACCTGCGGGCCGGCGACGCGCTCGCGATCATGGACGCGCTCGGCGCCGAGTCGGCCGACGTGCTCGGCAGCAGCGGCGGCGCGGTCACCGGCCTCGCCCTGGTCACCCGCCACCCCACCCGCGTGCGCACCCTCGTCGCGCACGAGCCGCCCGTGCTGGAGCTGCTGCCCGACGTGGCCCGGCGCCGCGCCGAGGTGGACGACATGATCGAGACGTTCCGCCGGGAGGGCCCGGGGGCGGCGTTCGGGAAGTTCATGGCCACCGCGGGCTTCCAACCCGGCGAGGACGCCCCGGCCCCGCCGCCGAGCGAGTCGCCCGAGCAGGACCTGGCCGACGCCGCCCACTTCTTCCTGCACGAGCTGCGCGGCACCACCCGCTACGTGCCCGACGTCGCGGCGCTGAAGGCCGGGCCGGCCCGCGTCGTCGTGGGCGTCGGGGCCGACTCGGGCGGCCTGCTCACGCACCGCACCGCGCAGGCGCTGGCCGACCTGCTCGGCGCGCCGCCGGTGGTGTTCCCCGGCGAGCACACCGGCTTCGTCGACCGTCCGAAGGAGTTCGCCGACGTGCTGCGCGAGGTGCTGGCCCGCTGACGCGGGGGCCTGCTGAGGCGGCGGGCCCCCGGGCGGCGCGCTCCTGGCGGCGGGCTCCCGGCGGCGCGCTCCTGGTCGGGCGCTCAGCCGCCGGGGGTCAGGTTCGCCGGGAAGCCGCCGGTCGCGATCGGCCCCCAGCGGTCGATCGTGATCCGGATCAGCGACTTGTTCTGGCGGCGCATGGCCTGCCGGTACTCCTCCCAGTCGGGGTGCTCGCCGGCGATGCACCGGTAGTAGTCCACCAGGGCGTCGAGGGCCTCGGGCATGTCCAGCACCTCGGCTCGCCCGTCCACCTGGACGTAGGGGCCGTCCCAGTCGTCGGACAGCACGCACATCGAGACGCGCTCGTCGCGCCGGGCGTTCGCGGCCTTGGCGCGCCCGGGGTAGGTGGAGACCACGATCCGGCCCTCGTCGTCGACGCCGCACGAGACCGGCGAGAGCTGGGGACGCCCGTCGGCGCGGGTCGTCGAGAGCAGGCCGTGATGCCGGGGGCGGAGGAAGTCGAGAAGTTCGGGCAGATCGACGCGGCGGGCGGTCGCGATCCTGGGAGCCATACGGGACGCCTTTCCTGTGCGGTGCCGGCTTCGATCTTGCCATCCGGCGCGGGCCCCGGCTTCCGGGGCTCGCCCAGGCGGCCCTATGGTGTGGTTCGCCGGCATATGCCGGTACGCGCCCGAGGGGAGGAGCGGAATGCCGGAAGTCCGTCCGCTCCGGCCGGGCGATCCCGACCGGATCGGCGACCACCGGCTGCTCGGCGTGCTCGGCTCGGGCGGGCAGGGGGTCGTCTACAAGGGCGTCGACGGCGCGGGCCGCGAGGTCGCGATCAAGCTGCTGCACAGCCACCTGACCCAGGACGACGACGTCACCCGGGGCCTGCTGCGCGAGGCCGAGGCGGCGCGCCGGGTGGCCGCGTTCTGCACGGCCGCCGTGCTGGACGTGGGGGTGGCCGACGGGCGGCCGTACATCGTGAGCGAGTACGTCGCGGGCGACACGCTGCAGAGGCTCGTCCGGGAGTCGGGGCCGCGCACGGGGGGCGCCCTGGACCGGCTGGCGATCTCCACGCTCACCGCGCTGGCCGCCATCCACGAGGCCGGGATCGTGCACCGCGACTTCAAGCCGGGCAACGTGCTGATGGGGCCCGAGGGGCCGATCGTCATCGACTTCGGCATCGCCAAGGCCCTGGGCGCGACGACGCAGGCCTCGGCGCCGATGGGGACGCCGGCGTACATGTCGCCCGAGCAGTTCGCGGGCGAGCGGGTCGGGCCGGCGTCCGACGTGTTCAGCTGGGCGGGGACGATGGTGTTCGCCGCCACCGGCCATCCGCCGTACGCGGGCGAGACGGTCGCCGCCATCCTGCACAAGGTCATGAGCGGGACGCCCGACCTCACGGACGTGCCGGCCCGCCTGGTGGACCCGATCCGGTCCTGCCTCGCCAAGGACCCCGCCGCCCGCCCCACCCCCGCCGCCCTCCTCCGCCACCTCATCAGCGCCCCCGGCGCCGCGGGGCCCGGTGCGCCGATCCCCCCGCCCGGAGCCGGAGCGACGGCCCATCCGACCGGACCCGGAGCCGGTGCGACGGTTCCGCCGCGCGGGCCTGGGGCGACGGTTCCGCCCGCCGGGGGCGGGCCTGGGGCGGCGGGCGCCGACGCAGGGGGCGGAGTTGGGGCGACGGTTCCGCCGGCTCTGGCTGGGGCGACGGGGCCGGCGTTTCGCGGGGAGGCGACCAGGCCGGGTACGGATCGGCGGGTGAGCAGGCGGGCCGTGGTGGTCGGCGGTGCGTCGGCCGCGGTGGCTGCGGCGGCGTCCGCCTTCCTTCTTCTGCGCCCCGCGAACGGCCTCGCCGACGACCCGTCCCCCCGCCCCACCGGCGACCCGACCGGCCCCCCGGCGACGGGCACGCCCACGACAGCCGCGACGAGCCCAGCGCCCAGCACGTCCCCCACTGGGTCGCCCACCGGATCCCCCACGGCGTCCACCACTCAGTCCCCCGCGGCCGAGCCGTTCGGCGCGCCCGTCAGGGAGCCCGTGGCGCTGCCGGCGGGCAGCGGGACGCCGGCCGTCCTGGCCGCCGCCGGCGCCGCCGTCGTCTGCGGCACGTCCAAGGGCGCGGTGCTCCTCTGGGACCTCGGCCCGGCGTCCGCGCCCGTGCGCAGGATGGGCGACGGCGGCGCCGCCGCGACCGCCGTGTCCTGCGCCGACGGCAAGGCCGCGTCCGGGCACGGCGACGGCGCGATGCGGCTGTGGAACCCGGCGGGCGGCGCCCTCAACGCGAAGAAGGCGGCCGACCCGGTCATCGCCGTCACCACCGCCGGACGCGCGGTCGCCGTCACCCAGAAGTACGACAGCCTGAAGGACCTGCACAGCGTCGTCCGCCTGTGGGACCTCGCCACCGGCCGCCAGATCGGCCCCGCCGTCACCGACCACTTCCAGGGCGTCAACGGCCTGGCGTTCGGCCGCCTCGGCGACGACGAGGTGCTGGTCACCGGCGACGGCGCCAACCGCGTCCGGGTGCGCCGCCTGTCAGACGGAAAGGTGACACATACCTACAAGACCGGCGAGATCGGCGGCATCGAGCTGCTCGCCTGCGGCGAGCTGGACGGCCGTCCCGTCCTGGTCTCCACCCACCTCGACGCCACCCTGCGCGTCTACGACCTGGCGACCGGCAGGCGCAGGAAGAAGTGGAACTTCAGCCGCCGCAGCCCCGACGACCGGGGGGCGTCCGCGCTGGTCGTGGGCGCGCTCGGCGGCAGGCCCGTCGCGGTCGTCGCGCACGCGCCGGGCGGCGGCGAGACGGTCGTCCGCGTCTGGAGCCTGACCGACGGCAAGGTCGTCGGGGAGCTGGGCCCCGGGCCGGGCGCCGAGGTGCGGGCCCTGGCGCTGGCCGAGCTGGAGGGCCGTCCCGTGGTCGTGGGCAGCGGCGGCGACGCCCTGCTGAGCGCGTGGAGCCTCGGCCCCGCCTGACGCTCATCCAGGTTTAAGAATCGCGGCCTATGGTTCGGCTGTGCTCACGGACGAAGTGGTGAAGGAGCCCGTGCGGACGCGTCCGCGCCGGGTCTGGCGACGGCGGCTGGCGACGGCGGTCGCGGTGCTGTTCGCGGCGGGGACGGCGGTCCGGCTCGGCGGCCTGGAGTCGGGCGTCCTGCTGGTCCCGCTGGTGTCCTTCACGCCGTACTTCGGGGTGGCGGCGCTGCTGATGCTGGGCGCGGCGGCGCTGGCCCGCAGCCGGGCGGCGGTCGCGGTCATGCTGGCGGTGTGCGTGTGCCTGGCCTGGCTGGTGCTCCCGCGCGCCCTGCCCGGCGGTACGGACGCCGCGACCGGCCGCCCGTTGCGCGTGCTGACCGCCAACCTCAACGGCGGCCGCGGCGACGCCCGCACGATCGTCGACCTGGTCCGCACGCTGAACGTGGACGTGCTCAGCCTCCAGGAGCTGACCTGGGCCGAACGCGACCGGCTGGCGGCGGCCGGGCTGGAGACGCTGCTGCCGTACCAGGTCACCAAGCCGGAGACGTGGGGGCCGGTCGGCAGCGGCGTGTACGCGCGCCACCCGCTGCGCGAGCGCACGGGCGTGTTCCAGCCGGTCGGGCACCACATGCCGGTCGTGGAGGCGGCGCTGCCCGGCGGCGCGGTGGAGGTGGTGGTCGTGCATCCGGTGGCGCCGGTGCCCTCGACGGTGCCGGAGTGGGCGGCGGGGGTCGGGACGCTGCCGCCCGCGCCGTCCACGGGCGCGCCCCGGATCCTGGCCGGGGACTTCAACGCCACGCTGGACCACGCCGTGTTCCGGCGGCTGCTGGGCACCGGCTACACCGACGCGGCGGCGGCCACCGGCAAGGGGCTGGTCCCCACGTGGCCGATGCGCCGGATCCCGCCGCTGGTGGCGATCGACCACGTGCTCACGGACGGACGGGCGCGGGCGGTGGACGTGCGCGTCCTCGACCTGCCCGGCTCCGACCACCGCGCCCTCTTCGCCGACCTCCGCCTCCAGGGCTGACCCGCCGGAAGCCTTGCGCCCGCCGACAGACCGGGCATGGGCCCCCGGACGGGCCGGGGCGGTGTCAGGCCAGCCAGGCCGCCGTGTCGGTGGGCAGGCGGTCGCCGTCCAGGGCGCCGCTGGCCAGCAGGACCGTGCCGTGGGCGGGCAGCGGCACCGGGTCGGCGCCCAGGTTGACCACGCAGGTCAGACCGGAGTCCCGGGTGAAGGCGAGCGCGTCGGGCCCGAGGTCGAGCCAGGTGAGCGTGCCGTCGCCGAGCCGCTCGGCACGGATGCGCAGCCCGTCCCGGTAGAGGTTGAGCATCGAGCCCAGGTCGGCGGTCTGGGCCTCGACGGTGAGCTTGTTCCAGGCGTCCGGCTGCGGCAGCCACGGCGTGGCCGTGCCGAAGCCGAACGGCGGCTCGTCGCCCGACCACGGCAGCGGCACCCGGCACCCGTCGCGGCCCTTCACCGTGTGGTTCGAGCGCCGCCACATCGGGTCCTGGCGCAGCTCGTCGGGGATGTCGTCCACCTCCGGCAGGCCCAGCTCCTCGCCCTGGTAGATGTAGATGCCGCCGGGCAGCGCCATGGCCAGCAGCGCCGCCGCGCGCGCCCGGCGGTAGCCGAGCTCCAGGTCGGAGGGGGCGCCGTCCCTGCGGTCGCCGTGGTCCCAGGAGGTGTCGGCGCGGCCGTACCGGGTGACGACGCGGGCGACGTCGTGGTTGGACAGCACCCAGGTGGGCGGGGCGCCGAGCGGGGCGTGGGTGGCGAGGGTCTGCTCGATCACCTGGCGCAGCCCGGCGGGCTCCCAGGGGCAGGCCAGGAACGGGAAGTTGAAGACGGTGTGCAGCTCGTCGGAGCGCAGGTAGCGGGCCAGGCGCTCCTGGTCGGGCAGCCAGACCTCGCCGACCAGGACGCGGCCGTCGTACTCGTCGTTGATCAGGCGCCAGCTCCGGTATACGTCGTGGACCTCGTCCAGGTCCTCGTACGAGCCGGTCAGGCCGTCGGGCTTGGCGAGCAGGGCGGCCGAGTCGATGCGGATGCCGTCCACGCCGCGGTCGTACCAGAAGCGCAGCACGTCGTGGAACTCGCGGTGGACGTCCGGGTTGGTCCAGTTGAGGTCGGGCTGGCCGGGGTCGAACAGGTGCAGGTACCACTGGCCGTCGGGCACCTGGGTCCAGGCGGGGCCGCCGAAGATCGACTGCCATTCGCCGGGCTCGTCCCGGAACCAGAACCGGTCGCGCACGGACGGGTCGCGCAGCGCCTCCCGGAACCACGCGCTCGCGGTCGAGCTGTGGTTCGGCACCACGTCGATGATGATCCTGATGTTCAGGGCGTGCGCCTCGGCGATGAGCTCCTCCGCCTCGGCCAGGGTGCCGAACACGGGGTCGATGTCCCGGTAGTCGGCCACGTCGTACCCGCCGTCGGCCAGCGGCGACGGATACCAGGGGTTGAGCCAGATCGCGTTCACCCCGAGCGCCGACAGGTACGGCAAACGTGCCCGCAGCCCCGCCAGGTCGCCCACGCCGTCACCGTTGCCGTCGGCGAAGCTGCGCAGGTAGACCTGATAGATCGCGGCTCCCCGCCACCACGTTTCGGACATGCTGAAGACAACTCCTTGCCATAGGTGGAGGCACTCAGCCCTTGAGGCTGCCGGCGGTGAGTCCCGCCATGATGTGCCGCTGGAAGATGAAGAAGACGATGACGGTCGGGATGCTGGCGATCACCAGGCCGCCCATGACCTGGTCCTGCGACACGGCTCCGGCGGTCTGGGCCAGGCCCACGCTGAGCGTCATCTTCTCGCTGTCGCTCATGACGAGCAGCGGCCAGATGAAGTCCTTGAACGAGGTGACGATCGTGAAGATCGACGTCACGCCGAGGATCGGGCGGGAGACCGGCAGCACCACCGACCACAGGATGCGGAACGGGCCGCCGCCGTCGATCTGGGCGGCTTCGAGCAGCTCGCGGGGGATGGAGTCGAAGAACCTCTTGAGCAGGAAGATGTTGAAGCCGTTGGCCGCGGCGGGCAGCCACAGGCCCCACGGGTTGTTCAGCAGGTCCCAGCCGAGGACCGGCACGTCGTGGATGGCGAGATAGGTGGGGATGAGCACGACCATCGGCGGGATCATCAGCGTGGCCAGCATGGCGCCGAGGATGACGTTGCCGAACGCCGGGCGCAGCTTCGACAGCGCGTACGCGGCGGCGACGTCGACCGACATGGTGATCAGCCAGCCGCCGCCGGCGTACAGGACGGTGTTCTTCAGCAGCGTGCCGATGTCGAACAGCTCCCACGACTCCAGGAACTTCCCGAAGTTCAGCTCCTTCGGGAAGAGCGTGGGCGGCACCTGGGCGAACTCCTCGGCCGACTTCAGCGCGCCGGTGATCATCCAGTACATCGGCAGGAGGAACACGACCGTGAACGTGACGACCGTCGCGACCAGGACCGTCCAGTAGACCCGCCGTCCCCACCGGCTGTTGAGCTGGTGCGGGGAGATGATCGTGCGGAACTGCACCTCGATGCGCCTGGGCGGCCGTCTCCTGGCCCGGCGCCCTGGCGAGGGCGGCGCGGCGGGGCGACGCAGGGTGGCGTTCGACATGGTCAGCCCTTCTCCTCGCGGGTCAGCCGGAGCTGCACGGCGGCGAAGGCGAGCAGCACGACCATGAGCATCATCCCCAGCGCGCCGCCCGCGCCGTAGTCGCTGTAGGTGAACGCCTGCTGGAACATCAGGAAGACGACGGTGGCGGTGGCGTTCTCCGGGCCGCCGCCGGTGAGCAGGTACGGCTCGATGAAGACCTGCATGGTCGCGACGATCTGCAACATCAGCATGAGCAGCAGGATCAGCCGGGTCTGGGGGATCGTGATGTGCCGGATCCGCTTCCAGACGCCGGCGCCGTCGAGCTCGGCGGCCTCGTAGAGGTCGGGCGGGATGTTCTGCAGCGCGGCGAGGTAGATCAGGGTCGCCGAGCCCATGTTCATCCAGGTCGAGACGAGCACCAGGCAGAGCAGCGCGGTGTCGGTCGAGTAGATCCAGTTGAGTCCGGGCAGCGAGAAGAAGCCGAGGATCTGGTTGAACAGGCCGACGTCGGGGTCGTAGAACCAGCGGAAGAGCAGCACCGCGACGGCCGGGGGCAGCATGACCGGCAGGTACACCACGAACCGCAGGTAGGCCCGGCAGTGGCGGAGCTCGTTGAGCAGGATCGCCACCGCGAACGGCAACCCGTAGCCGAGCACCAGCGCGAGGACGGTGAACATGAGCGTGTTCAGCCACGCGGGCCCGAAGGCGGGGTCGGCGAAGGCGGCCCTGAAGTTGTCCAGCCCGACCCACTCCGGCTCGTTGACCAGATCGGTCTTCTGGAAGCTGAGGATGAACTCCTGGACGATGGGATACCAGGAGAACAGGACGAAGCAGAACAGCGCCCCGACCATGAACCCGTAGGCCGTCAGGTTCCTTCGCAACGCCCGGCGCAACGGCGAGGGCGGCCTCGGCCGTCGCGCGGCTCCGGCGGTCGCAATGCTCATGGGGTGTCTCCGATCACCGACTCGACGTACCGGGGCGCCGGCGGGTGCGGCGCCCCGGTCTCACGTTCCGCTCAGCTCTTGCCGAGCATGGCGTTCGCCTTGGTCTCGGCGTCCGCGAGGAGCTGGTCGACATCGGCGTCCTCGCGGCTCAGCACGGCCGACATGGCGACGTCGAGGATGGCGTAGAGCTCCTGGGCGTGCGGCGGCTCCATCTTGGGCGGGATGGTGGCCGAGGCGTCCACGTACGGCTGGTAGTTCTCCACCGGCAGGGTGGCGTTGGCCTTGCGGGCGTCCTGGATGGCCTTGCCGGTGGGCGAGGCGCCGTAGACGTCGTTGTCGGGCACGCCGACCGGGTTGCCGAGCGACTTGCCGCGGGCGAAGTCGAAGCGGCCCTTGTCGACGGTGTTGAAGCGGAAGTTCACCCAGGCCAGGCCGGCCTTGGCCTGCTCGGGCGTGGCCTTGGGGTTGACGAAGAACGCCTCGCCGCCGCTCAGCGACGCCTTGGCCTCGGGGAAGCCGGTGATGCCGTAGTCGGTGGCGGCGCCCTTGAACTTGTTGACCACGTCGGTGACGACGTCGGGGGCGCCGAGCATCATGCCGACCTTGCCCGAGCCCATGGCCTGCATGAGGGGCTCCCAGGCGTTGAACAGCTTGGCGCCGGTGCTCTTGTCCACCCAGCGCAGGTCCTTGAGGAACTGCAGCACGGCCTTGCCCTCGGGCGAGTTGAACGCGGCGGTCTTGCCGTCGGCCGAGACCATGTCGCCGCCGCGGCCGTACAGGGCCTGGTTGAAGTGCCAGCCGCCGGTGTTGCCGCCGGAGTACTCGCCGTAGCCGATGACGCCGCCGCCGAGCGCGGCGATCTTCTTGGCCGCCTCGCGGACCTCGGCCCAGGTCTTGGGCGGGCTGTTGGGGTCGAGCCCGGCCTTGGTGAACAGCGCCCGGTTGTAGACCAGGCCGACGCTGTAGTGGACGTTGGGGACGCCGTAGACCTTGCCGTCCTTGGTGACCAGGTCGCGGACGTCCTGGCGCAGGTCGTTCCAGTTCTTGATCTCACCGGTGTACGGCGTGATGTCCAGGCCCTGTCCCTTGGCGATCACGTCGCCGTAGTTGGTGACCGGCACCACGAACACGGTCTCCATCTGGCCGCCGGCCAGCTTCGGGCCGAAGGTCTTGGGGTCGAAGCAGGGCTGCTGGTCGGTGCTCTTGACCGTCACGGCGGGGTTGGCCTTCATGAAGGCGGCCACGTCGTCGTCCCAGGCCTGCCGCTCCTTGGGGGCGGACTTCGCGGGCTGGCAGGCGACGGTGATGCTCACCTGCGCGGCGCCGGAGGCGCTGCCCTGCGCCTCGGGCTTGGTGTCGTCGCCACTGCCGCAGGCCACGGCGCTCATGCTCAGGCCTGCCGCCACGAGCAGCCCCACAGTCCTGCGATAGTCCGATCTCTTCATCGATCTGACCCTTCCGAAGCTTGACGAAGCCGGGGGACGGTGAGGCGCCCCGCTGTGCGCTCACAATGGCAGATCCCTCAGATGTCCGCAATGTTTCGACATGGGGTTGCAAGATAACGACTAGGTCACCGGAAGACGTTCTCAGGACGAGCCGCGAACCCGTCCCGTCGAGGCCCTGACCACCAGCTCCGGGTCGAAGAGCAGCTCGTCGGCGGGCACCACGTGCTTGTCGATCTGCGCGATGAGCAGGTCGACGGCGGCCCGGCCCATGGCGTCGATCGGCTGCCGCACGGTGGTCAGCGGCGGGTCGGTGCAGTTCATCAGGGCCGAGTCGTCGAACCCGACGACCGAGACGTCCGCCGGCACCGACAGGCCGGCCCGGCGCACGGCCCGCACCGCGCCGAGCGCGAGCATGTCACTGGCGCACACGATGCCGGTCACGCCCCGGGCGACCAGCCTGGCCGCCGCCGCGTGGCCGCCCTCCAGCGAGTACATGCTGTGCTCGACCAGCGCGGGATCGACCTGCCCCGCCACGGCGGCGAGCTTGCGCCGGGACGGCACGTGGTCGCGCGGCCCGAGCACCAGGCCCACCCGCTCGTGGCCGAGGCTGCACAGGTGGCCGAGCGCGATCTCGGCGGCCACCACGTCGTCGGCCGACACCTGCGGGAATCCCAGGTGCTCGACGGCGGCGTTGACCAGGACGGTCGGCAGCTTGCGCTCGTAGAGCAGCTCGTAGTGCTCGTGGGAGGCGTCGGCCTGGGCGTAGTGGCCGCCGGCGAAGACGACGCCGCTGACCTGCTGGGAGAGCAGCAGGCTGACGTAGTCGGCCTCGCTGACCCCGCCGACCGTGCGGGTGCACAGCACGGAGGTGAAGCCCTGCTGGGCCAGGGCGCCGCCGACGACCTCGGCGAAGGCCGGGAAGATCGGGTTCTGCAGCTCGGGCAGCACCAGGCCGACCAGCCGGGCGCGGTCGCCGCGGAGCCGGGTGGGGCGCTCGTACCCGAGCACGTCGAGGGCCGTGAGCACGGCCTCCCTGGTGGCCTCCGACACGCCGGGCTTGCCGTTGAGCACCCGGCTCACGGTCGCCTCGCTCATGCCGACCTTCTTGGCCACGTCTCCGAGTCGTCGGGTCATGCGCAAACTATACGGCCAATCCCGCAAAGACTTGCAACAGCTTGCGCCCATTCTTGCGGGCGATGGGCGGGATTTCCGCCGCTTCCGCAGGGGTCACGACCTGCTTCGTTCGCCGCGCCCGCGAAATCACGTCATAGTCGATTATTTGCGAAACGAAGTAGAAACATTGCGGATTTCTAGGAGTCAACTTAAGGTGCGGGCAACCCTCCCAGCCCGACGAGAGGTGACACCCCCCATGAGACGCAAGCCCTCCCTCTTACGACCGCTCGCGGCGGCCGTGGCCGTCGCCCTGGCCCTGATCGGCTGGACGGCCCCACCGGCCGCGGCCGCGGGCCCGAACCTGGCGGCCGGGAAACCGGTCACGGTGAGCAGCACCACCGACGTCTACGGCGGCGGCAACGCCACCGACGGCGACCAGGCCACCTACTGGGAGAGCGCCAACAACGCCTTCCCCCAGTGGATCCAGGTGGACCTCGGCTCGGCCGTCAGCGTGAACGAGGTGGTCCTGAAGCTGCCCTCCGCGTGGGAGTCCAGGACGCAGACGCTGACGGTGCAGGGCGGCACCGAAGGCTCGCCGCTCACGACGCTCTCGGCCTCGGCCGTGCGCACGTTCGCCCCGGCGGCGACGATCACCTTCACCGCGGCGACCGTCCGGTACGTCCGGGTGACCGTCACCGCCAACACCGGCTGGCCCGCCGCCCAGGTCTCGGAGTTCGAGGTGCGCGGCCCCGGCTCGGGCGACACCCAGGCCCCGTCCGCGCCCGGCGGCCTGGCCTTCACCGAGCCGGTCGCCGGGCAGATCAAGCTGACCTGGACCGCCGCCACCGACAACGTGGGCGTGACCGGCTACGACGTCTACGCCAACAACGCGCTGCGCGGCAGCGTCGCCGGGAACGTGCTGACCTACACCGATGCCCAGCCCGGCACGCTGACGGTCTCCTACCAGGTCAAGGCCAGGGACGCGGCGGGCAACCAGTCCCCGGCGAGCAACACCGTCACCCGCACCGGCAGCGGTGGCGGCGGCTCCAACCTGGCCGCCGGCAAGCCCGTCACCGCCTCCTCCTACGTGCACACCTACGTCGCCGCCAACGCCAACGACAACAGCGTGACGACGTACTGGGAGGGCGCGGGCGGCAGCTATCCGAACACGCTGACCGTGCAGCTCGGCGCGAACGCCGACGTCTCCTCGGTCGTGGTCAGGCTGGACCCGGCCGCCGTGTGGAGCACCCGCACCCAGACGTTCCAGGTGCTCGGCAGGGAGCAGGGCGCCTCGGGGTTCACGAACCTGGTCTCCTCGGCGGCCTACACGTTCGACCCGGGCTCGGGCAACACGGTCACGGTGCCGGTCGGCGCGCGGGTGGCCGACGTGCGGCTCTCGTTCACGGCCAACACCGGGGCCCCGGCGGGGCAGGTGGCCGAGCTGCAGGTCATGGGCGTGCCCGCGCCGAACCCCGACCTGACCGTGACCTCCCTGTCCTGGTCGCCGCAGGCGCCGGTGGAGACCGACGCGGTCACGCTGTCGGCCGTGGTCAGGAACGCCGGCAACGCGGCGTCGGCCGCGACCGACGTCGCCTTCTCCCTCGGCGCCGGCAAGGTCGCCACCGCGAACGTGGGCGCGCTGGCCGCGGGCGCCTCGGCGACCGTGACCGCGAACATCGGCGCCCGGGACGCCGGCAGCTACCCCGTCACCGCCAAGGCCGACGACGCCGGGACCGTCATCGAGCAGAACGAGTCCAACAACTCCCTCACCGGCCCGTCCCCGCTGGTCGTCAAGCCGGTGGACACCTCCGACCTGGTCGCCGCGCCGGTCTCCTGGACGCCGGGCAACCCGGCCGCCGGCAGCGCGGTCGCCTTCTCGGTCGCGATCAGGAACCAGGGCACGGTGGCCTCCGCCGCCGGCGCGCACGGCGTCACGCTGACCGTCGCGAACGAGGCGGGCACGGTGGTCAGGACTCTGACCGGCGCCCACAGCGGCTCGATCGCGGCCGGCGCCACCACCGCCCCCGTGTCCCTGGGCACCTGGACGGCCGCCAACGGCAGGTACACGGTGAAGACCGTCATCGCGAACGACGCCAACGAGCTGCCGGTCAAGCAGGCCAACAACACCAGCGTCCAGCAGCTCTTCGTCGGCCGCGGCGCGAACATGCCGTACGACACCTACGAGGCCGAGGACGGCGTGACCGGCGGCGGCGCGCAGGTCGTCGGCCCGAGCAGGGACGTCGGCACGGTGGCCGGCGAGGCGTCGGGCCGCCGCGCGGTGACGCTGAGCCAGAACGGCTCCTACGTCGAGTGGACCACCAAGGCCGACACCAACACCCTGGTCACCCGCTTCTCCATCCCGGACGCCCCGGGCGGCGGCGGCACGAGCTCGACCCTGAACGTCTACGTCAACGGCGCCTTCCACAAGGCCATCGACCTGACCTCGAAGTACGCCTGGCTGTACGGCGCGGAGGCGAGCCCCGGCAACTCCCCCGGCGCCGGCCCGGCCCGCCACATCTACGACGAGGCCAACGTCATGCTGAACGCCACGGTCCCCAAGGGCAGCAGGATCAGGCTGCAGAAGGACCCGGCCAACAGCACGACCTACGCCATCGACTTCGTCAGCCTGGAGCAGGTCTCGCCGGCCGCCAACCCCGACCCGGCGCACTACGCCGTGCCGGCCGGGTTCTCCCAGCAGGACGTGCAGAACGCGCTGGACAAGGCGCGCCAGGACGCCAACCTGACCGGCGTCTACCTGCCCGCGGGCACGTACCAGACGACGGGCAAGTTCCAGGTGTACGGCAAGGCCGTCAAGGTGGTCGGCGCGGGCCCCTGGTACACCAGGTTCGTCTCGCCCTCGGGCCAGGACGGCACCGACGTCGGCTGGCGCACCGAGGCGTCGTCGAACGGCTCGACGTTCGCCGGGTTCGCCCACTTCGGCAACTACACCTCGCGCATCGACGGCCCCGGCAAGATCTTCGACCTGTCGAAGATCTCGAACATCACGATCGACGACCTCTGGGTCGAGCACCAGATCTGCATGTTCTGGGGCACGAACGTCGACCACGTCACGATCAGGAACTCGCGCATCAGGAACACCTTCGCCGACGGCGCGAACTTCACCAACGGCAGCACGAACAACCTGATCACCAACGTCGAGACCCGGGCCACCGGCGACGACAGCTTCGCGCTGTTCGCGGCGATCGACAACGTCAACGCCGACCAGTCGGGCAACGTCTTCGAGAACATCACCTCGCTGCTGACCTGGCGGGCCGCGGGCGTCGCGGTGTACGGCGGCCAGAACAACGTCGTGCGCAACGCCTACATCGCCGACACCCTGGTCTACTCGGGCATCACGATCAGCTCGCTGGACTTCGGCATCCCGATGCGGGACTTCGGGCCGGGCCAGACGAAGTTCGAGAACATCTCGCTCGTCCGCGCCGGCGGGCACTTCTGGGGACAGCAGACGTTCCCGGCGATGTGGATCTTCTCCGCGTCCAAGAAGTTCACCGCGATCCGGGTCACCGACGTGGACATCGTGGACCCGACCTACAGCGGGATCATGTTCCAGACCGGCTACTCCAGCCCGAGCACGCCGCTGAACCCGGTCACCGACACCGTGTTCACGAACGTGTCGATCTCGGGGGCCCACCGCAGCGGCGACGCCTTCGACGCCAAGTCGGGCTTCGGCATCTGGGTCAACGAGCTGCCCGAGCCGGGGCAGGGCCCGGCGGTCGGCTCGGCGACGTTCGGCAATCTGCGGCTGAGCGACAACGCGACGAACATCCGCAACACGACGAGCACGTTCACCCTCGACGTGAACTGAGCCCGTCCCCGACGTGCCGTCCGGGTCCGCGGGGGCTCGGACGGCACGTCCGCGATATGACCCAAATGGTATGCAAGCTCCGTGGACAACTTTAAAGTTTCTTTACATAATCCGATGAACCCGCTGGTCGCGGGCCCGCGCTCGGGCGACGAAAGGGTTGTCCACCATGAAGCGAACGCGCCGTCTCCTCGTCGTGCTGCTGGCCTCCGTCCTGGCGGCACTGGGCGTCCTCGTCGTCCAGACCTCCGCCCAGGCGGCCAACCTCCTCACCAATCCGGACTTCGAGGCCGGATCCCTGTCGCCGTGGTCGTGCACCGGCGGGCTGGGGTCGGTGGTCTCCACCCCGGTCCACTCCGGCACCAAGGCGCTGGCCGCGGCGGCCAGCGGGTCCGACACCGCGCAGTGCACCCAGTCGGTGTCGGTGCGGCCGAGCACGACGTACACGCTGAGCGCGTGGGTGCGCGGCAGCTACGTCTACCTCGGCGTGACCGGCGGCTCCTCCTCCTGGACGTCGTCGGCGGGGGCGTACACGCAGCTCACCGTGTCGTTCACGACCACCGCGAGCCAGAGCAGCGCGGTCATCTTCCTGCACGGCTGGTACGGGCAGGGCACCTACTACGCCGACGACGTCAGCTTCGACGGCCCCGGCGGCACCGCCTCCCCCACGATCACGCCGACGGTCACCCCGACCGTGACGCCGACCGTCACGCCCACGGTGACCCCGACCGTGACCCCCACGGTGACCCCCACGGTCACGCCGACCGTGACCCCCACGGTGACGCCGACCGACACCACCTGCCCGACCAAGCCGCGGCCGGCCGGCAAGGTGATCCAGGGCTACTGGGAGAACTGGGACGGCGCGATCAACGGCGTGCACCCGCCGCTCGGCTGGATCCCGATCACCGACCCGCGCATCAAGGCGCACGGCTACAACGTGATCAACGCCGCGTTCCCCGTCATCCGCTCCGACGGCACCGTGCTGTGGGAGGACGGCATGGACGCCACCGTCAAGGTCGCCACCCCGGCCGAGATGTGCCAGGCCAAGGCCGCGGGCGCGACGATCCTCATGTCCATCGGCGGCGCGGCGGCCGGCATCGACCTCGGCTCCAGCGCCGTCGCCGACCGGTTCGTGGCGACCGTCGTGCCGATCCTGAAGAAGTACAACTTCGACGGCATCGACATCGACATCGAGACCGGCCTGACCGGCGGCGGCAGCATCACCCAGCTCTCCGCCTCGCAGTCGAACCTCATCCGGATCATCGACGGCGTGCTCGCCCAGATGCCGGCCGGGTTCGGCCTGACCATGGCGCCGGAGACGGCGTACGTGACGGGCGGCAGCGTGACGTACGGGTCGATCTGGGGCGCGTACCTGCCGATCATCAAGAAGTACGCCGACAACGGCCGCCTGTGGTGGCTGAACATGCAGTACTACAACGGCAGCATGTACGGCTGCTCCGGCGACTCCTACTCCGCCGGCACCGTGCAGGGCTTCACCGTGCAGACCACCTGCCTGAACAACGGCCTGACCATCCAGGGCACGACGATCACCGTGCCCTATGACAAGCAGGTGCCGGGCCTGCCCGCGCAGCCGGGCGCCGGTGGCGGGTACATGGCCCCCTCGCTGGTCTCGCAGGGCTGGAACGCCTTCAACGGCCAGCTCAAGGGCCTGATGACCTGGTCGATCAACTGGGACGGCTCGAAGGGCTGGACGTTCGGGGACAACGTCAAGGGCCTGCAGGGCCGCTAGGGACGGGACGCGGCGGCCTTCCGGCGCGCCAGGGGCGCCGGAAGCGCCGCCGTGTCCGCGAGATAACGCTTGGCTGTGAATCCGGCCCACTGGTTTGCCGCGTTTGCGGGGGCATGGAACGCTCTAGGCAAAAAGCGCCGAGGACCAGGTGGGGATTCAGGTGTCAACAGTAAGCGGGAGGGCGGCGGCGCGGCGTTCTGGCCGGTTGGCCACCTGCGTCATGGGGTTCGCCGCCATGGCGCTGCTCGCGGCCGGCTGCTCCCTCGGCGCCACCGCCGGCCAGGAGACCACCGGCGCCCAGCCGCCGCCGGCGTCCTCGCCCGCCGCCACCGCCGAGGCGCTGAAGCCGCCGCCCGTGGACGCCGACTGGCCGCGCTGGGGCCTGACCCACACCGGCGTCAGCGCCAACAACATCACCCCGCGCCTGGAGCAGGACGTCGCCCGCGCACTGTCCGAGACGCCGATGCTGCAGAACCAGCACATCATGGGCTTCGGGGCGCTCAACCCCGAGCCGCGGCGGGGCGAGTACTTCTGGGAGGACCTCGACAGCCGGACGAACTTCATGCGGGAGTCCGGCGGCACCGGCGTGATCACGCTGTGCTGCGCCCCCGACTGGATGAAGGGCGGCCCCGAGGGCCCGACCGAGGAGTCGGCCTGGAAGGAGCACCTGGAGGACGCGCCGTACCCGGAGCACTTCGACGACTTCGCCAAGCTGGCGGCGACCGTGGCCGAGCGCTACCGGGACGTCAAGTACTTCATGGTCTGGAACGAGTTCAAGGGCTTCTGGCGGGACCACAAGAAGCCCGCGGACTACAAGGGCTACACCGAGCTGTACAACAAGGTGTACGACGCGGTGAAGGCGGTCCGTCCGGACGCCAAGATCGGCGGGCCGTACCTGGGCTTCGACAGCGACAGCAAGGGCGACACCGAGCTGCGCGGCCCGTGGGGAGCGGTCAACCAGCACGCCCTCGACGCCTTCGAGTACTGGTTCAAGAACAAGAAGGGCGCCGACTTCGTCGTCGTGGACGGCGCCTCCCCCACCGAGACCCACGAGCTGCTGCCGGACGCGTTCGGCGCCCTGGGCAAGTTCGGCGCGATCACCAAGTGGCTGCGCGAGAAGACCGGCGACCTGCCGGTGTGGTGGTCGGAGTGGTACTTCGTGCCCGAGGACGGCACCGTCTGGGACGAGCCCATGCGGCTGGCCGTGCAGGCCGTCTCGATGATGGAGTTCGCCCGGAGCGGCGCGAGCACGGCCCTGTACTGGAACCCGCAGGCCAAGGACGGCGAGTGCCGGGCCTGCATGTGGGAGCCGCGCACGGGCGCGCTGATGCCCACCGGCAAGCTGGTGAGCGACTTCACCCGCTGGTTCCCGGCGGGCGCCGAGCTGGAGCCGGTCACCTCCTCCGACCCGCGGGTGCGGGTGCTGGCCCAGCCCCGGCAGCTCCTCGCGGTCAACACCACGGACAAGCAGGTCACCACGACGGTCGACGGCAAGGAGCTGACGCTCAAGCCGTACGAGATCAAGTGGAGCGACCGCTAGCCGGAGGCGGTGCGCGGTGATCACACGGGCGAGATGGCGGTCCGGTATGACGGCCGCCATTGATCCGGCTGACTCGCCTTGACACGATGCGCAAGATCCCGTGTCAATCCATCGAGGGAACTTGCGCATGTTGAAGCTCCGACCAGGGCTGAGCGCGCTCGTCGTGATCGCGTCGCTCAGCCTGACGACGCCGCCCTCGCAGGCGGCCCCGCGCGGCGCGCCCGCCTGCGAGCCCGGCACGACCGTCACCACCGACTCGGGCCAGGTGTGCGGGATCGCGGGCGAGGGCCTGCGCTCCTGGCTCGGCATCCCCTACGCCGCCCCGCCCGTCGGCGACCTGCGCTGGACGCCCGCGCGCCGGGCCGCGCCCTGGCCCGGCGTGTTCTCCGGCACCGGGCGGGGCAGCCCGTGCCCGCAGGCGGAGCTGCTCGGCTCCCCCTCCGAGGACGAGGACTGCCTCAAGCTCAACGTCGCCGCCCCCGAAGGGGCGCGGAACCTGCCCGTCATGGTGGAGTTCCACGGCGGCGGCTTCCGGTACGGCGCCCCCTCCGACGGCTCCTACCTGGCGAAGGCCGGCGACGTCGTGCACGTCGGCGTCGGCTACCGGCTGGGCGTCCTGGGCTTCCTGTCCCACCGGGCCTTCGGCCGGAACGCCGGCAACTACGCCCTGTCCGACCAGCAGGAGGCGCTGCGCTGGGTGCGGCGCAACATCGCCCGCTTCGGCGGCGACCCCGGCAACGTGACGATCTTCGGGGCCAGCGCCGGCGGGTCGAGCGTCTGCGCGCACACGGCGTCGCCGACCGCGAAGGGCCTGTTCGAGAAGGGGATCGTGCAGAGCGGCGAGTACAACTCGCTGCGCGGCGTGAACACCTTGTGGCAGCCGCAGGACTGCAAGGCCGAGCTGCCCACGCAGGCCGAGGCGCAGGCCCAGGGCGGCCGGTTCGCCGCCGCGCTGGGCTGCGAGCAGGCCGCCGACCCGGCCGCGTGCCTGCGGGCCAAGCCGGTCAAGGCGCTGCTCGACCAGTCCGGCGACGGGCTCGGCCCCGACCGCGGGACGATCGCCCCCATCGTGGACGGCCGCATCCTGACCATGTCGCCGTCCCGGGCGTTCGCCAGGGGCAAGGTCAACAAGGTCGCCCTCATGCACGGCGTGGGCCGCGACGAGGTCCAGCTCCCCGCCGCGAACACCCCGGCCGAGTACGAGACTTTGGTCCGCCGGCAGTACGGCCCCCTCGCCCCCGAGGTGCTCGCCCGCTACCCGCTGGCCAGGTTCCCCGCGCCGGCGGCGTTCATCGCGTACCGGACGATCGTGGCCGACAGCAACTCGGTCTGCCCGGCGCTGCTCAACGACGAACGGCTGGCCGCGCACCTCCCGGTGTACGCCTTCCAGGTGGACAACGCCGACGCGCCACCGCTGTTCTTCCTCGACCGGACCAAGCCGAACGGCGCCTTCCACATCAGCGAGGTGCCCTTCCTCTACTCCGACGTCAAGGACCTGGACGCCAACCAGCGCTCCTTCGGCGCCCAGCTCGTCGCCCAGTGGACGGGCTTCGCCCGTGCCGGCGACCCGAGCGCGGAGGGGACCCCGCTGTGGCCCCGGTACACCCGCACCGACCCCGCCGTCATGTCCCTGGCCCCGGCCGGTGACAGCCAGGTGACGCGGGAGATCGCCAGGCAGCACCAGTGCGCGTTCTGGAACAAGGAGGCGACCTCATGATCCGGCTGCTGACCGCGCTCTGCCTCGCGCTGCTGCAGGGCCCCGCGCCCGCGCAGGCGGCGACCGGCGGCGACTGGCCCATGTGGCAGCAGGGCCCGCTGGGCTGGCGGCACAACGCGGCCGAACGCGCGATCAACCCGCGCACGGTCGGCGGCCTGGCGCTGAAGTGGGCCTTCGCCTATCCCAAGGAGGCCGGCACGCCGCGCAGCCAGCCCGCCGTCGTGGGCGACACCGTGTACTTCGGCTCCCCCGAAGGCAAGCTGTACGCCAGGGACGCCGCCACCGGCGCCGCCCGCTGGGAGTTCGACCTGGCCACCGTCGGCACCGGCCGCACCCAGGTGCAGGACGGCCCGGCCGTGGCCAGGGGCAAGGTGTACTTCGGCGACGTGCGCGGCTGGTTCTACGCCGTCGACCAGCGCACCGGCCGGCTGGCCTGGGCCCGCCGGCTCGACGACACCGTCACGGCGATCGTGACCAGCTCGCCCCTGGTCTTCGGCGACCGCGTCTACGTCGGCGTCTCCAGCGGCGAGAACATCCTCGGCAAGGAGCACGCCTGCTGCACCTTCCGCGGCCACCTCGACGCCATGGACGCCGACACCGGCCGCCCGGTCTGGCGCTTCGACACCGTCCCGAAGGCCCGCCAGGACGGCACCTGGCCCAACGGCGTCCCCCGGTACGCCCCCTCGGGCGGCGGCGTGTGGAGCTCCCCCGCCCTCGACCCGGTCACCCGCACCCTCTACGTCGGCACCGGCCAGAACTACACCGGCAGCGCCGGCCACTACGACTCGGTGCTGGCGCTGGACATCGACACCGGCCGCCCGCGCTGGACCCGGCGGATGACCGACGTGGACACCTGGCGGCTGGAGTGCTCGCTGCCCACCCCCGAGGACCGCGAGTACTGCCCCAACCTCCCCGACGGCACCGCGCTCGATTTCGACCTCGGGGCCGCGCCCAACCTGTTCCGGGCGGGCGGGCGGCCGTTGGTCGGCATCGGGCAGAAGGCGGGCGTGTACCACGTGCTCGACGCCCGGACCGGGAAGATCGTCTGGCAGCGGCAGCTGTCCAAGCCGATGCCCGGCGGCGGCCTGTCCGGCGTCCAGTGGGGCACCTCCTTCGACGGGCAGCGCCTGTACGTGGCCACGTACATGGCCCAGCCCGGCACCCTGTTCGCCCTCGACCCGGCCACCGGGCACCTGCTGTGGGAGACGCCCAACCCGGCCGACGGCTGCGCCACCGGCGGCGCGGCCCAGTACCCGAACGTCTGCCGCCTCGGCCACACCCCGGCCGTCTCCAGCACGCCCGGCCTGGTCTGGGAGGGCAGCATGGACGGCAAGATGCGGGCCTACTCGGCGCGCACCGGCGAGGTCGTGTGGGCCTACGACACCATGCAGGAGGTGCCAGGGGTCAACGGCCTGACCGGGCGCGGCGGGGCCGTCTCGGGCGGCGGCGGGGCCGTGGTGTCGCACGGCATGCTGTTCGTCCAGTCCGGGTACTCCTTCACGCCGTACCCGAACCCGTACGGGTCGGTGTTCCTGGCCTTCAGCCTTCCGTAGGCGCCGCCGGGGCGGTCGAGCCGCGCACCACCAGCTCGGTCGCCAGCTCGACGTGGTGGGAGTCGATGCGCTCGCCGGCCGCCAGCCGCAGCGCGGTGCGCAGGGCCGCCCGGCCCATCTCGCGCAGCGGCTGGCGCACGGTGGTGAGCTGCGGCGAGGCCATCCGGGCGATCTGGGTGTCGTCGAAGCCGACGATGCTCAGGTCCTCCGGGATGCGCAGGCCGCGCGACCTGGCGGCCTCCATGACCCCGAGCGCGATCTCGTCGCAGCCGGCGAAGATCGCGGTCGGGGGCTCCGGCAGGTCGAGCACGCTCGCGCCGTTGACCAGGCCGTCCTGGTAGTGGAAGTGGGCGGTGCGCACGTAGCCGGGCGGCTCGGGCGCGCCGGCCGCCTCCAGCGCCGCGCGGTAGCCGTGCAGGCGGGCCTGGTTGCAGGCCGAGGTCGGCGGGCCGCCGATGTAGGCGATGCGGCGGTGGCCCAGCGACAGCAGGTGCTGGGTGGCGGTCAGGCCGCCGGCGAAGTTCGTCGAGCCGACGCTGGTCACGCTCGTGGTCGGCAGGTTGAGCGGGTCGATCACGACCAGCGGCAGCCGGGCCCGCGTCAGCGCCCCGAGCTGCGCGCCGGTCAGCTCGCTGGTCACCACGATGAGCGCCCGCCGCCCGGCGGCGACCAGGTCGCGCGCCCAGCCGCCGGTGCGCTGCTGGCTCTTCCTGATGCTGACGACGACCGACGTCTCCAGCTCGTCGCCGGCCTCGATCGCGCCGTGGATGATCTCGGTGGAGTAGGCGTTGAGGTCGTCGTCGAACTGCACCTCGACCGTGGCGGGGCCGCCCGCCTCGCCGCGGCGCGGCGTGGCGGGCACGTAGTCGTGCTGCTGGAGCAGCGACTGCACCAGCGAACGGGTCGCCGGGGCCACGTCGCTGCGGCCGTTGAGCACCTTGGAGACGGTGGCGACGGACACGCCGGCCGAGGCCGCGACGGTGGCCAGCGTGGCGCGCCTAGGAGCCGGCATCTGTTCCTCCTCGGATCTCCACGGGTGTGACCAGCCGCCTGCCCGCGCCGGCGGGCCGCGCCGGCCCGGTCAGCCGGACCACGCCGCGGCACGGCAGGTCGGCGGCGGACGTGCCGACGAGCACCTCGACGTCTCCCGGCTCCACGACGCGCCGCAGGTCGCGCCCGGTGAAGGCGGTCCTGTCGGTGTGGACGAGGAAGGAGACCCGCCTGCTCTCGCCCGGTTCGAGGCGCACCCTGGCGAAGCCGGTGAGCTGCTTCACCGGCCTGGTGACCTGGGCGAGGACGTCGTGCAGGTAGAGCTGCACGACCTCGTCGCCCGCCCGGCCGCCGGTGTTGGCGACGCGGACCGAGACGGTGAACTCGCCGTCGGTCGGGACCTCGGCCGCGCTGATCCGCAGGTCGCCGACCTCGAAGGAGGTGTAGGAGCGGCCGTGCCCGAAGGGGAACAGCGGGGTGGGATCGAGGTTGCTGATGCCCTTGCTGTCGGCTCCGAGCGGGGGCTGCAGGTAGGTGCCCGGCTGCCCGCCAGGATGGCGGGGTATCTGCACGGGAAGCTTGCCTCCAGGCTGGACACGACCGCTCAGTATACCGGCGATCGCCCCGCCGCCCTCCTCTCCCGGCATGAACGCCTGGACCAGCCCGGCGGCTCCGGCGTGCGCCTCGCCCAGCGCGTACGGGCGGCCGGAGACGACCACCACGACGACCGGCGTGCCCGTCGCGAACAGCTCGGCCAGCAGGTCGGCCTGGAGGCCGGGCAGCCGCAGGTCCTCGGCGTCGCAGCCCTCGCCCGACGTGCCCTGGCCGAACAGCCCGGCCAGGTCGCCCACGACCGCGACGCACAGGTCGGCCGCGCGGGCGGCGGCGGCCGCCGCGGCGAACCCGGACCGGTCGCCGCCCTGGACCGCGCAGCCCGGCTCGTGCACGATCTCGGCGGCGGGCAGCTCGGCGCGCAGCGCGTCCAGCACGGTCGGGGCCTCGACGCCGAGCCCGAGCCCGGGGTAGCGGGGCAGCACGTGGTTGGGGAAGGCGTAGCAGCCCATGAACGTGCGCGGGTCGTCGGCGCACGGGCCGACGACGGCGATCCGGCCGAGGCCCGCGCGCAGCGGCAGCGCCGTCCCGGGGTCGAGCAGCACGATCGAGCGTTCGGCGAGCTCGCGGGCGAGGGCGCGGTTGGCGGGCGAGTCCAGCTCGACGTCCGGCGCGCCGGCGACCGAGCCCTCCGGCGTCCAGCCGGGGTCGAGCAGGCCGAGCTGCACCTTCTGGGTGAGCAGCCGGCGCGCGGCGCGGTCGATCAGCGACTCGGGCAGCTCGCCCCGGCGCACCCGCTCGACCAGGTGGGCGCCGAAGCCGAGGGTGTCGGGCAGCTCGACGTCCACGCCGGCGGCCAGCGCCTGCGCGCCCGCGTCCGCCGGGTCGGCGGCCACCTGGTGCATGGTCGCCAGGAACGGGACCGCCCAGTAGTCGGACACGACGGTGCCGGTGAACCCCCACTCCTCGCGCAGCAGCTCGGTCAGCAGCCAGGAGTCGACGGCGGCGGGCACGCCGTCGACGTCGGAGTAGGAGTTCATCACCGAACGGGCGCCGCCCAGGGTGATCGCCGCCTCGAACGGCGGCAGGATCATGTCCATCAGCTCGCGGCGGCCCATCGGGACCGGGCCGTGGTTGCGGGCGGCCCGCGAGGCCGAGTACCCGGCGAAGTGCTTGAGCGTGGCGATCACGCCGGCGCTCTCCAGGCCGCGCACGTACGCCGCGCCGAGCATCGAGACGAGGTACGGGTCCTCGCCCATCGTCTCCTCGACCCGGCCCCACCGGTAGTCGCGGACCACGTCGAGCACCGGGGACAGGCCCTGGTGGGCGCCCACGGCACGCATGTCCCGGCCGATGGCCGCGGCCATGCGCTCGACCAGGCCGGGGTCGAAGGTGGCGGCCCAGGCGATGGCCGCCGGGTAGACGGTGGCGCCGTAGGTGGTGAAACCGGTCAGGCATTCCTCGTGCACGAGGGCGGGGATGCCTAGCCTGGACAGCCCGACGACCTCGCGTTGCAGCCGCACCACCTCGGCGGCGCCCTCGGCCACCGTCACCGGGACGCTGCCGAACACGCGGGTCAGGTGGCCGAGCCCGTGCCGGGCGGCCTCGCCCAGGGGCACGGTGCCGGAGGCGGCGAAAACGTCCTGCATGGGGGCCACGTTGTGGGTGCCCGTGCCGTCCGGGTCGGGGGCGGGGGCCGCCTCCTCGTGCGCCATGTCGTTGCCCACCCACCGGCTGCCGAGCTGGGCGACCTTCTCCTCCAGCGTCAACTCCTGAAGGAGGGCCTCGACGCGCTCGGCCACGGGAAGCGCCGGGTCCAGCCACGGACCGAGGACCCGATCTGCCGGGGTCCGATCTAGAGCCGTCATGAACTGCACTCCTTCAAGAGTTCTGCCGCAAAGTTTCGAAACATTTCGGAGCTGGGCCCGCCACCTGCACAATGCCGCAACTGGGGCAGAATAGCCAGCTAGATGCCCGCGCGAGATTACTACACCGGCCCGGCCGCCGCCCAGCTCCGTTTCCGCGACAGAGGTCTTGACAGGGAAATGGTCGAAATCTAGATTGACGTGCCGCGCGGTCATGTCGCAAATGTTTCGACTAGTTCACTCAACGGCGAGCGAACGAGCGGCATTGGGGGGTTGCCGATCCGACCGCCGGCCAACGCGTCCCAAGGACAACCGAGCCGCGGCCAGGCCACGGCATTCGAGTACGGAGATCAGCGTGGAGACCAGGACAACCTCTCGCCGCACCTTCCTCAGCCTCTCGATGGGGCTGCCCCTGGGAGCCGCGCTCGCCGCCTGCGGCACGTCGGGCCCCACCCGCGCCGGTGGCGGCGGACCGACCGGCGGTGGCGGCGGCGGCGCCAAGGCCACCTACTGGTACCTGTCGGTCGAGCCGCAGGAAGGCGTGCGCCGCCGGGCGATCGAGCGCTTCAACAAGGCCAACCCCAACACCCAGATCGAGGGCACGGCGTTCCAGAACGACGCCTACAAGACCAAGATCAAGACGGCCATCGGCGCCGGCCAGGCCCCCACGCTGATCTGGGGCTGGGGCGGCGGCACGCTGCGCAGCTACGTGCAGGCCGGCCAGGTGGAAGACCTCACGTCCTGGTTCTCCGAGAACGCCGCCGTCAAGGACCGGCTGTTCCCCTCCTCCTTCGGCGCGGCCACCGTGGACGGCAAGATCTACGCGATGCCGTGCGAGACCGTGCAGCCGATCGTCCTGTACTACAACAAGGAGGTGCTGGAGAAGGTCGGCGTGCAGCCGCCGACGACCTGGGGCGAGATCATGGACATCGTGCCCAAGATCAACGCCAAGGGCATCGCGCCGTTCTCGCTCGGCGGCCAGTCGCGCTGGACCAACATGATGTGGCTGGAGTTCCTGTTCGACCGGATCGGCGGCCCCGAGGTGTTCCAGGCGGTGTTCGAGGGCCAGAAGGACGCCTGGTCCCACCCCGCCGCCCTCGACGCCCTGACCAAGATGCAGGACCTGATCAAGGCGAACGGCTTCATCAAGGGCTTCTCCTCCATCACCGCCGACTCCAACGCCGACCAGGCGCTGCTCTACACCGGCAAGGCCGCGATGATGCTGCACGGCGGCTGGACGTACGGCGGCATGAAGAACGACGGCGGCGACTTCGTCCCCGGCGGCCACCTCGGCTACATGAACTTCCCGCCCGTGGACGGCGGCAAGGGCGACCCGAGCAACACCGTCGGCAACCCCGGCCAGTACCTGTCGATCTCCGCCAAGGCCACCCCCGAGCAGAAGGAGATCGCCAAGAAGTTCTTCACCAGCGGCGTGCTCGACCAGACCGAGGTCAAGGAGTGGGCGGACACGGGGGCCGTGCCGATCGTCAAGGGCGCCGACGCGGCCTTCGCCTCCTCCCCCGACGCCGAGTTCCTGAAGTTCGTCTACGGCATCGCCAGCAACGCCAAGACCTTCGCCCAGTCGTGGGACCAGGCGCTCAGCCCGACCGCCGCCGAGGTGCTGCTGGACAACATCGCCAAGCTGTTCCAGCTGTCCATCTCGCCGCAGCAGTTCCAGACGAACATGAACGCGGTCATCGGCAAGTGAGCGTGATCCCGATCCCCGCCGGGCGGCGGGCGCCGGCGGCGGCCGGGCGAGGGGGCCGCAGCGCCCTCGCCTGGCTGGCCGTCCCGGCGTTGCTGCTCTTCGTCGCCTTCGGCGTGATCCCGCTGATCGGGGTCCTCGTCCTCAGCTTCACCTCCTGGGACGGGCTGGGCGACATCGGCTTCGCCGGCCTGTCGAGCTGGCAGGCCGTGCTCGCCGACCCCGGGCTGCCGCACGCACTGTGGGTGACGTTCCTGGTGATGGCCGCGTCCTGGGCGGTGCAGACGCCGGCCAGCATCCTGCTCGGGGTGTTCCTGGCCGGTCGGCAGCGCTACCGGGCCGTGCTGTCGGTGTTCTACTTCATCCCGCTGCTGCTCAGCTCGGCCGCCATCGCCATCACCTACAAGGCGCTGCTCGACCCGAACTTCGGGCTCGGCGCCGGGCTCGGCCTCGACCTGCTGGCCCAGGACTGGCTGGGCGAGCCCGTCCTCGCCTTCAGCGTGGTGATCTTCGTGGTGTCGTGGCAGTTCATCCCGTTCCACTCGCTGATCTACCAGGGCGGCGTGCGGCAGATCCCGCGCTCGATGTACGAGGCCGCCCAGCTCGACGGCGCGGGCCGGGTGCGCACGTTCTTCAGCATCACGCTGCCGCAGCTCAAGTACACGATCATCACGTCCTCGACGCTGATGGTGGTCGGGTCGCTGACGTTCTTCGACCTGATCTTCGTGCTGACCGCGGGCGGGCCCGGCGACGCCACCCGGGTGCTCGCCCTGGACATGTACAAGCGGGGGTTCCAGGCCAACCTGATGGGCCCGGCCAGCGCGATCGCGGTCATCCTCGTCCTCGTGGGCCTGGCGCTGGCGCTGCTGCTGCGCCGCCTGGGCGGCCGCGACGCCTCGGCGAGCCAGCTGGAAGGGGCCTGACATGGCGACGACGCTGACCAAGCCGGCGCGGCGGGCCGCCGGGGCGTCCCGGCGGGCGGGCGGCCCGGCCGCCGCCCGCCGCAACTGGGTGGCCGGGGTCGCCGGGTGGATCTGGCTGGCGATCGTGGTGGTGCCGATCTACTGGATCGTCATCACCAGCTTCAAGGAGCAGAGCTCCTACTACGCCTCCAACCCGCTCGCGCCGCCGGCGGAGCCGACGCTGGGGGCCTACCGGCTGGTGCTGGAGTCGGACTTCGCCCTGTACTTCTTGAACAGCCTCCTCGTCACCCTCGGCGCGGTGATCCCGGCCGTCGGGGTGTCGTTCATGGCGGCGTACGCGATCGTGCGCGGCGGCGGGCGGTTCCTGCGCGGGGTGAACTCGCTGTTCCTGATGGGACTGGCGATCCCGCTCCAGGCCACGATCATCCCGATCTACCTGATCATCATCCGGCTGCACCTGTACGACTCGCTGCTGGGCATGATCCTGCCCTCCATCGCGTTCGCGATCCCGCTGTCGGTGCTGGTGCTGTCCAACTTCATCAGGGACGTGCCCAAGGAGCTGTTCGAGTCGATGCGGCTGGACGGCGCCACCGACTGGGGCATGCTCTGGCGGCTGACCTTCCCGCTGACCCGTCCGGCCGTGGTGACGGTGACGATCTACAACGCGCTGACGATCTGGAACGGCTTCCTGCTGCCGCTGATCCTGACCCAGAGCCCGGACAAGCGCACGCTGCCGCTGGCGTTGTGGACGTTCCAGGGCCAGTACAGCGTGAACGTGCCCGCCGTGCTCGCCTCGGTCGTCCTGACCACGCTGCCCATCCTGATCCTCTACGTGGTGGGCCGCCGTCAGCTGCTCAGCGGGCTGACCGCGGGCTTCGGCAAGTGAGCGGCGGTCCTCCCCCGCGTGGGAGGACCGTCCATCGCGGCGCGTACCAGGGCCTCGGCGTCCCTGGCCAGGGCGGCCCGCGCCCGCCGGCGGCCGGCCGGCGGCGCGGCGCGCAGGGGGGCCAGCAGGCGCACCTCGACGGCCAGCCGCTGGGTCGCGGTCACCCGGAGCACCGAGGCGAGCAGCGAGTCCTCGCCCACGTAGCAGGCGCGGGTCGAGGGCCGGCCGTCCTCGCGGTAGCGCAGCGTGGCGGGCCGTACGGCGGCGCCCGCGTCGATCGCCGCCTGGAACACCGCCGGCCGGAAGTCGCCCATGCCGAGCCCGCACCACGTGGTGCCCTCGGGGAAGGCCACGACGGTGTCGCCCGCCCGCAGCGCCCTGGCCACGGCGGCGACCGCCGACGGCAGCGCGGACAGGCGTTCCCTGTCGATGAACAGCGCGCCCGAGCCCGCGGCCAGCGTCCGGACGACCGGCCAGGCGGCGATCTCCCGCTTGGCCAGCGGGCGCGCGGGCACCGCGGCCGCGACGACCAGCGGGTCCAGCCACGACACGTGATTCGCCACGACCAGCACCCCGGCCTCCCCACCTCCCCCCGAACCCGCGGCCCCGGCCCCGACCCCGCACTCGACCCCGGCCCCGGCCCCGGCCCCGGCCCGCGCCTACCACCGCAACGTCGACGTCCTCAACGCCCGCAACTCCCACCTGCTGCGCACGGCGTACAAGGCCAGGGCCGACGAGGTGCGCGA